>CAMPIC010000277.1 GCA_946886185.1 uncultured bacterium | reverse complement strand
TTCTCGTAGTGGGCGAGCGCCTTCTCGGTCTGGTTGAGATCGTTGTAGTAGATGCCGGCGAGTACGTAGTGCGCCTGGCCGTACGGCTCCTTGAGCGCGATGGCCGATTCCAGCTGCTCGACCGCCTCCTTGGAGCGCTTCATCTTCTGCAGGATCACCGCGTAGTTGTAATGGGCGGTGGGAGAGTCGGGCTTCGCCTTGACGGCGCGCTGATATCCCTCGAGCGCGATCTCGTTATCCTTCATCTTCGAACCAGCACTCGCGAGACCGATGGCGGCCTGGAACGCGAGCGGATTGGAGGGATCCTTGCGCAGCGCCGCGCGATAGGCTTCGACTAGCTTTCCGAGCTCCTCCGGCTTGGTATAGACCTGGGCCGCAGCATCGGCCGCGGCATAGTAGAGCTCGAAGCGCGTGGAGTCGGCTGCGATCGCTTTCTCATAGGCAGGCAGCGCCGCGGCGAAATCTCCGAGCTTGACGAGCGTATCGGCCAGCAGCCGCGGAGCCGCGACGTTGGAAGGGTCCAACTCGAGCGTCCGCTCGAACTCGGCGCGCGCCCCGGCGAAATCTCCCAGATTCTGCAGGACGAGTCCGAGGTTGTAATGCGCGTCCACGAAATCGGGCGCCTGGGCGACCGCTTCCTGGAACTTGGTCTTGGCGGTCGCGAAGTCGCCGGCGCTGGCGGCCGTCAGTCCTTCGTTGTAAGCCGCCGCGACGGCCGGATCGACCGCGGCGTCCTGCGCGCGGACCGGCGCGCCGAACGCCATCCAGCAGACGGCAACCGCAGGGACGATCCATCGCGCACCGAGGCACAGCCAGCGGCTCGCAGGTTGCTTCGGGCAGTGTCCGGGTCGGTACGATGCCATTGGGTATCCTCTCTCATTGGATAGAGTTACGGCTGCAGATTCACGAAAACTACCATCCGTTTTGGTCCCGGTCAACCCGCAGCGCCGGTGCCGTTCTCCTCCGTACCGGAGGAATCCTCCGATGTTCCCACCCGGAATCATTCGACCGCTCAAGAGAGGCCGGCATCGGTTCCCGCGGTTTCGCCCTCGCGGTTCTCCCGTTAGATTCGTGCAATGTCCGATCCACGACCCACCGAATGGTTCGACCTCGCCTTCGACGAGCTGTACGCGGATCTCTACTCCCACCGCGACGACTCCGAAGCGCGCGTCCTGGTCCATTCTCTCCAGGAAAAGTTCCCGCTCCGCGGCGCGGTCCTCGATGTGGCGTGCGGCGCCGGCCGACTCCTCGAGCCGCTTCGCGCCGCCTTCGGGGAAAGCGTCGGCATCGACCGCTCGGCCGCGCTCTTGCGCCGCGCGCGGGCTCGCGGGTCGAGCTCGCCTTTGGTCCGCGGGGACATGCGCGAGCTTCCGTTCCGCTCCGGGACTTTCGGGTCGGCAGTGTCGCTCTTCACCAGCTTCGGGTACTTCGATTCGGTCGAGCAGGATCGGCAGGCGCTCTGCGAAGTGGGCCGGACGCTCGCTCCGTCAGGGCGATTCGTGTTGGACTACCTCAATCCGGACACCACGATCCGGCATCTGATCCCGAGCTCGATGCGCCGCGTGGGATCGGTGGTCGTCCAGGAGCGCCGGTGGGTGGACCCGACCGGTCCATTTTTGCGCAAGGAGGTATCGGTGACGGGTGACGAACCGGTCCGCTACGAAGAGCGAATCCGGCTGTACGATGCGGCTGGCCTGCAATCTCTCACTTCCGCGGCGCGGCTGCGGGTCGAGGCGCTCTGGGGTGAATACGACGGTGCTCCGTACGATCGGGAAACGTCCTCCAGACTGATCCTTCTCTGCGAACGGGAGGATGCGTGACTCCGCTCGGAACCCTTGCTTCCCCGCCCCAGGATCCGAGAGTTTTCGGAGCCGATCATCTCGCCACCGACCTCGTCGGCCGTGCACGGAGCCGCACACGCGCGCCGCTTCCCTGGCGGGGAGCGTTCTTCGAAGAATGGGCCGAGACGGAATCGCGCCTCGGGGCGACCGCGCCCGCTCTGGAACGCGCGCGGGAGGTGGCGCAGGGAAACGGTTTGGTGATCCTGGCCGGCCAGCAGCCCGCGCTGTGGGGCGGCCCGCTCTACTCCCTCTACAAGCTGCTCTCCGCGATCGAGACGGCGCGCTGGTTGGAAGGGGAGACCGGCTTGCCGGTGCTACCGGTGTTCTGGTGTGTGGGAGACGACTCCGATTTCGGGGAAGTCTCGTCGGTCTGGATCCCCACGGCCGCCGGGAAGATCTCGAAGATCCGGGACGAGTCGGTGCCGGCGGGAGGAACCTGCATCGGCACTCTCTCCAGCGCGCGCCAACGCGCGTTGCTCGACGCGCAGCCGGAGGCGTGGAGCGATCATCGGCGCGGCGAGCGCGTGCGCGCGGATCTGCAGAGCGCCCTCACCGCCGCCACCGACTGGAGCGAAGCGCAATCGGCGATCTTCCATCGCTTTCTCCCGGACGCGCCGTTCCTCACGGTGGATGGAGGAAACCGCAGGCTCCTGGAAGCGGCCCAACCGTGGCTGCGGGACGCGCACGGCAGGCTCGTTCCGGAACTGCTCGAGGAAGGAGCCGCGCTGGCGCGCGAGCTCCAGCTGGAGCCGGCATTCGCGCCGGAGCTGGCGGACCGCGCGTTCTTCCGCATCGATGGAGACCGGCGCGATCCGCTGACCGGAGCTCCGCCCGAGGACGTTCTCCTCGCGCCGAACGTGGTTCTTCGGCCCAGCCTCCAGGACTGGGTCTTTCCGAACGTCGCAACGATCTGCGGAGGGTCCGAGATCCGGTATCGCGCGCAGCTCGGCCCGGCATACCGCGCGCTCTCGGTTCCGGAGCCGATTCGACTGCCGAGGCTGCACGCCGAGCTCATCCCTCCGATCCGTCCCGTGGAAGGCTCCTCGCTGCGCGGATACGGAGGCGCGCTGGAAGATCCTTCCGCATGGGTCGAGGCCCGCGCCGAGGAAGCGGTGCCGAAATCGCTGATCGAAGATCTCGCCGCGCTCCGCGAGCAACTTCGTGCGGAGACGGGCCGGCTCGCCCGGCGCGCACAGGAGCTCGACGCGAGCCTGCCGCAGCTCTTCGAGTCCGCGGCCGGGAAGGCCGACTACCAGCTCGCTCGCATGGTCGAAGGAGTGCGCGGCAAGGTGCGGCATCGCGTTCTCCAGAGGGCGCCTTTCCTCGCCGGCCTGTACGACTTCCTGCGGCCGCGCGGCAAGGAGCAGGAGCGCGTGCTCTCGCTCCTGACACCCTTCCTCTGCGAGGAGGAGGCGGCGGGCACTTTGCTCGAGCAAGCCACGAAGCATCGGGAGACGCTTCTGCGCGATGCGCGTCCCGTGGAGGAGCGCGCCGTGCTGCTCCTGGACGGTTGGGAACGGGAAGGGGAGGATCGATGACCACGAAAACGCGCTCGCTCGGAATCGTCTGCTATCCCAGCTCGGGCGGCAGCGGAATCGTCGCGACCGAGCTCGGCTTGCAGCTGGCACAGCGCGGATGGCGCGTCCACTTCATCACCCACGCGCAGCCGCTCCGTCTCAAAGGTTTCGAAGAGAACGTCTATTTCCATCAGGTGCAGACCGACAACTATCCAGTCTTCCATCACCCGCCGTACACCCTCAGCCTCGCGGTCAAGATCACCGAGGTGGTGGACACCCACGGGCTCGACATCCTTCACGTGCACTACGCGATTCCGCACGCCACCTGCGCCTATCTCGCGAAGCAGATGCTCCTGCCGCGCAAGCTGCCGGTGGTGACCACGCTCCACGGAACCGACATCACCCTGGTCGGCACCCAGCCTTCCTTCCACAAGATCACCCGGTTCTCGATCGAGCAGAGCGACCGCGTCACCGCGGTGAGCGATTTCCTGAAGCAGAAGACGATCGAGCTCTTCGGGGTCGAGCATCCGATCGAAGTGATTCCGAACTTCGTCGACACCGACCTCTTCCGCCCGCGGCACAACGGCGGTGGTCCTCGGGTGTGCGCGGGAGAGACGCAGAAGATCGTCATGCATGCCTCGAACTTCCGGCCGGTGAAGAACATTCCCTCGGTGCTGAAGGCGTTCGCGCGCATCCATGCGGAGGTTCCCTCGCGGCTCGTGCTGGTGGGGGATGGGCCGGAGCGCTGGCAAGCTCAGAACGAAGTGCGCGCCCTCGGAATCTCCGACGACGTGCACTTCCTTGGAGTGCGCGAAGGGATGGCCGACCTTCTGGGACGCGCCGATCTCTATCTGCTTCCGAGCGAGCACGAGAGCTTCGGCCTCTCCGCGCTGGAAGCGATGTCGTGCGAGGTCCCAGTCATCGCCACTTCTGTCGGAGGCACCAACGAAGTGATCGAGCACGGCGTCTCCGGCTTCCTGGTCGATCCGCACGATCCCGAGGAGATGGCGCGGATCGGGATCGAAGTGCTGCGCAATCCCGAGCGCCAACATGCCATCGGCCGAGCCGCGCGCGCGCGCGTGGAGGAGCGATTCGGGATCGATCGGGTCATCCGTCAGTACGAGTCGCTGTACGAAGGAGCGCTGCGGGAGATGGGGCCTTCGTGAGCCGTCCGGTCGCGCTAGCTCCGCGTCGGCTCGAGGTACAGGTATGCGGCCATCCGGCCCGCAGGGAATCCATCGCGGCGATGAGAGAAGAATCGATCGGGTTTCTCCGCCGTGCAGGAAGCGGAAGTCGCGATCGCGTCGTCCGAGAGGCCCAGCCGGAGCAACCGCGCGCGGATCTCGCCGCGCAGATCGAGCCGGCTGCGGTCCGATTCCGGAATCGGATGCGTGGAGTCGGGAAAGATCGCGGCCACTTCCGGTCCCACCGGATAGCAGGCGGCGCAGATGCCCGGACCGATCCACGCGCGTACGCCGGAGATGAACTCCGCGCGCATGTCCTGTCTGCGGGCATCGTCTCCCGCGAGGCCATCATCTCGCGCGCGTGTGCCATCGCGCACCCGCGCTTGTGGATCAGCTCCCTCGTGCGTGCCGGCGGCGTCTCGCAGCGCCGCCACGGAAGCCTCCAGGATCCCGGCCGCGACTCCGCGCCACCCGCAGT
>CAMPIC010000276.1 GCA_946886185.1 uncultured bacterium | reverse complement strand
CAGGAGTACTGGGTCACACCGGCATATGGCCGCGACGGAGAAGCTCTCCAGCTCGAACCCAAGAATTCTGGAGTGGCCAAAGTTTCGGCGACCCTCGACATCTCTTCGGTGTCTGCGGGGGACTACATCCTCGTGACCGAAGGGCTCGACGAGATCGCCCGCGCCGTCACCCACCGCTTGGTCGGCGTGGAGATCGCGGAGCCCAACACTCCACTGGAACAACCCGACCGGAGACTTGCCGCGGCCCACTGATCTCTGACCCATCACTCATGCTGGAGTTGGCACTGACTAAGCATGCTCTGCGGAGGCCGCATGTCGAACGCTCTCAGGGATAGCGTTAGCGCTGGCGTCGTTCTGGCGCGACGGCTCGGACTGTATCCATACGGTTTTCGGGGAAACTATTCCTCCTGGCATGAAGCGATCGCGGCAGCCGGCGGAGACTATCAAGCGGGCGCCATCGTGACGCGCAACATTCGGTTGACCGAGCAGTTCATCCGGGACCTCGGTCGCGTTCCCGACAATCATCCGTCAACGCTTCGGATATGCGAGAACATCGAGCGCGGCAGTCCAGCATCCGAAGTCTCGCACGTGCTCGACTTCGGGGGTGCTCTTGGCCGCCACTACTTCGGCGTCCGGAGCGTAATTCCCACTTCGCGCCGATTGGACTGGACGGTCTGGGAGACGAAACCGATGGCTCAGGCCGGAAATCGTGACTTCCGATCGGATGAGCTCACTTTCGTCGACGAAGCGGAGGGACTCCGGCGCCACTACGACCTCGGGATCGCCAGCGGCAGCCTGCAATACGTCGAGCGCCCTTGGGACACACTTCGCCTTCTGCTGTCGAAGGTGTCGTTACTGATCGTGGATCGATTGCCCCTGATCGAGGGCACGTCCGATCGTCTGACCATCCAACGCGTGCCCCCTTGGATCTATCGAGCGACCTACCCGGCATGGTTCCTTGCACGCGCGAATTGGGCTCGGGCGACAGGAGGGGCAGTGTTGGATAGCTGGTCACTTCCCGAACAGGTGTGGCTGGACCGGCAGCGAGTGACCGACGCTGGTTATCTCCTTCGATCTCGATCGCCCGGACGCGTCGCCGATCGATGATGAGCGTGAGGGGGCTCAACTGAGCAACGCGTCCAGTTCCATCGATTCGTACTTGGTGCCGGCAAGTGATTCGATGAACATTGTCATCTTGTGCTTCAACAGGAGGTCGAAGCGCTTCTGGACCGGGAGTGGCTGTCACGTCGCGCTTCGGGAGCGGGAATGGGATTTGCGAGATCGTGAGGAGGGGGGGACCCGAAGAGTATAATCTTGGTGCAGGTCCCCCACAAGAATCGTCCACGAACCAAGGTGTGATTCGTGCAACCACTTTCGGGCTGGCGCTCCACCGCGCTCGTTCGATCGTGGTCTGGCGGGACTCGACGTACCATCGCACTGCCTCAGAGCAAGACTTGGAGAGACATGAGATTCCTTCTGATTTTCGCATCATCCCTGGCCCTTTCCTCGATCTCGGCCTCGACGAACCAGGCCGGCTGGCAATTCTTGCCCGGCGCACCGGTGGCCGAGGCACGTCACGAGGATGTGTGGTTCGTCGACGAAGCGACCGGCTGGGTCGTCAACGGCAGCGGCGAGGTCTGGCACACCAGCGACGGCGGGAGCACGTGGGACATGCAGAAGTGGACCGAGGAGTACATCCGCTCCGTCACCTTCGCGACACCTATGCGGGGTTGGTTCGGGCATCTTTATGGAGACCTGTCCGAGCTCATGTACGAAACGTACGACGGCGGCGCGACCTGGACGCCGGTGCCGAATCTGCCCGCCGACTCCCCTCCCGGAATCTGCGCGATGTGGGCGGTGGACGAGAACGTCATCTACGCATCCGGCCGCTATGACGGTCCGGCCCGGATGCTCAAGACCACCGATGGAGGCGCGAGTTGGAACGCGCTCGATCTGTCCGAGCATGCCGGCCACTTGATCGACTGCTACTTCCCCACCGCCGAGCACGGGTTCGTGGTCGGAGGGACCAGCTATCCGAGCGGGCGCGCGCGCATCCTGGAAACCACGGACGGCGGCGACTCGTGGATCGTCCGTCACACCTCCTCGATGACCGGCGAGTGGTGCTGGAAGATTTCATTTCCGACCCCGACCGTGGGCTATGTGTCGATCGAACGCAGCTCCGGCCCCATGCGCGTGCTCGCGACGACGGACGGCGGCGTGACTTGGATCGAGAAACCCGCTCCCAATTCACGCGAGCAGGGCATCGGCTTCATCTCCGAGCAAGTCGGATGGGTGGGCGGCGGCACGCCGACGTTCATGACCACCGACGGCGGCACCACTTGGGTCGAGGACTCGTTCGGATCCAGGATCAATCGAATCCGAACGTTGAGCTCGGGCATTGCATACGCTGTGGGAACGCGCGTGTACAAGTTCCAGGACGCGGCGAACTCGCTCGATCCGCCGGTTGCTTCCATCGACTTGCTTCCTGCCTATCCGAATCCTACGACCGGGGCGGTTACCTTCTCATTCCGGCTCCCGGAACCTGCCGGCGTGCGTGCCGATCTGTTCGACCTCGGCGGCCGGCTCGTAAGGGAGATCGTTTTGCCGTATGCCGGAGCGGGACCGCAGGTCATCTCCTGGGATGGATTGGACACCGATGGCCGGCCCGTCGCATCGGGTTCCTATTGGGGACGAATCATTTCTGCTCATGGCGCGTCTTCGGGGACGATTCGCTTCCTCGTCGTGCGGTGATTCACCGGAGTCCGAGGTGGCTCAGTCTCCACATCCAGCTTCGCGCCGGACGTTCCACACCGAGCTGCATCCCGAGGCGACTCTGCGGACCGATCGCATCTCCTCCGATCAGCTCGCTCGAGCGAGCGGCGCGACGCCAGGATGAGCGGGGATCGGGGTCGTTTCCGCATCATCTTGAGTCTGGTAGAAACAGGACAGGGCAAAGTTCTCATAGCAGGCGGCCGTTCTCACTCGATGATATGCGGGCACCTGCTTCATCCGTTTGTCCGTGATCCAACCGTACCCAAAGTCCATGATGCTCTGGCCGGAGCCCGAATCGCTGACGAAGTGAGCGAGCTCATGGATCATCAGCATGATGATCTGGTGCCGGTGTCCGTGAACGACTCGCTCGGACACATAGATTCGGTCCATTCGGATCCTGAGCGAGGGTTCCTTGGTCCCCTTCTGCTGGTAACCGGACGGCCATGTATATCCGAGGTAGCGATTCTCCAGCGTCGGGAAAGGGTTCGGTTCGAAGACGGCAAGGTATTGGCTGTAGGTGTTGTCCCCCGGCAACAACCATTGCCGCATGCGATGAAAATGCATTTGGATGAGATGGAACGCCTTCCGTCGGTGCGGGTGCTCGTCGAGCTTGAAGTGCCTTTTGAGACGCCTGACGGCGATGGGCAGGACCGCGCCGCCTCGTCCCGGCAATGGGGAATTGAAGTATCCCGAGGCCTGGTCCAGGTTGTAGATCGACTTCTGCACCCAGATGCGTGCTTCCGGAACGAGTGCGATCAAAAGCGGCACGAGATAGGGGTTGGGTCCAAGTGTATCGATTGGCCCGACCGAAGAGGCGATCGACCCCGAGGCGGCGACCGCATACGGGCTCGGGGCGGAGCGACGCGCGTTGATCTCGGAGAGCGTCCTTCCATTGGGATCCACTCGGTCATCGGGCCACTTCATGAAGCCCTTCTGAAATCGATGGATCGCGCCGACGGTCTTGCCCCAACAGAGCCCGTCGACCTTCAGCGGCGGATCCGCTCCCCCATCGCCCGGAGCAATCTCGTTGAGAGCGGTCTGGACCGTACGAACATCCGTCGGCTGCGCGGCCGCGGGGCCGCGACGGACAATGACCCTTCTGGTGAAGAGGATTTCTGTGTCTTTTGTCGGGACGGCTGTCGACTCCGGGCTCTTCCGATCGACTACTGGGCGTCACGATCTCTCGAATATTTCGGAGGAGGAACCATGAAGTACCTGTGCCTGATCTACTCGAATCCCAAGATCTGGGAGAAGATGCCCAAGGACGAGCTGGACCAGATGCTGGCGGCATACATGCAGTTCACCGGGAGCGTCCAGGAGAGCGGCCATTACCTGGGAGCCGCCCGGCTGCAGCCGTCCCACACGGCGACCACGGTGCGGATCCGCGAAGGGCAACTTTCCACTACGGATGGTCCCTATGCGGAGACCAAGGAGCAGCTCGGAGGCTATTACCTGATCGAGGCGCGGGACCTGAACGAGGCGATCCAGGTCGCGAGCCGCATTCCGGGTGCACGGGTCGGATGCATCGAAGTCCGACCCGTGATGGAGCGGATGCATCCGTAGCTGGACGCCGCAGGCAAGTTCACCAGCCACCCTGGATGACGGAAACCGATACTGGCGGATGAGGAGACAAGTTGCGACGCGGTCCGTTGCGGGGGATGCATCCACTGAACCCGCGGCGACGCATGAACCCGCGCAGGCCGTGATGCAGGAGCACGAGGACCAGTCGATACCGGCTGCGGTGGAGGAAATCTACCGCAACGACTCTCGACGGGTCCTCGCGACCCTCATTCGCCTGCTGGGCGACTTCGATCTCGCCGAGGAGGCGCTGCATGACGCGTTCGCGGTCGCGCTCCGTCGTTGGTTCGAGGACGGAGTGCCGGCAAATCCGGTGGCTTGGCTCGTTTCCTCCGGCCGGTTCCGGGCGATCGACAGCCTGCGGCGGCGCGCCCGCTTCGACAGATCGATCTCCCACGTTGCTGATCGTCTTCATGCGGATCGCTTCCATATGGACCTGGACGCGGAGACACTTCACGAAACGTTTCGTGCGCCCGCAGAGTTGGATGATGACCGGCTTCGCCTGATCTTCACCTGCTGCCACCCCGCGCTCACGGCGGACGCGCAAGTCGCACTCACCTTGCGCGAGCTCTGCGGCTTGACGACGGAGGAGATCGCACACGCGTTCTTGAGCCGGCCTCCCACCATCGCGCAGCGGATCGTGCGCGCCAAGGCAAAGATCCGGGACGCGAAGATCC
>CAMPIC010000275.1 GCA_946886185.1 uncultured bacterium | reverse complement strand
TTGCCGTGCGGAGCCGCTTCTCAGCCACGGCCATTTCCGCCTGGCGCACCGCTATATCGCTCGAGCCGAGCAACGCGAGACTGTCCCACGCAGTCGACGGGGCATCTAGGCGAGGAAGGGAAGTAACGACCCCGAGCGGAGCATTCCCCGCCCGATCCAAAAGCGCGTTGAGCGATGCCACGGTCTCCTGGCGCTCCGCGGCCAAGTCGCGTATGCGTTCTTCCAATTTGGATCGGGCGAGACGTGCCTTGAACGCGGCCTCCTGGTCGGATTCGCCCAGACTCTGGTGATGGGTCACCGTTGTTGAGAGAAGCTCGAGAAGTTCCCGGCCCGCCGCTAGCGTGGCGGTTTCCTGATCGAGCGCATAGAGCTGACCGTAGATCTCTCGGACATCGCGTGCGACATCGCGACGCAAAGCGTCCAACTCCCTATCGCGCACCCGTGCTTCTTCGCGCGCGGCGGCGCGGCGAGCACCGCGCTTGCCGGGAAACGGAATGTCCTGGGTGACTTGCGGTCCGATCATCGACATCTGCATCTCCCCGACCGTCCACTCGGGAAACCCTTCGTTCTGAACCATCACCTCCAAGGTGGGGTCTGGAAGCGCACCGGCTGGGGCCACCAATTCCCGCGCTGCGACCGCTCGTTCTTCCATCGCTGCCACGGCCGGAGAGCTCCGCAATGCGAGAGCGACTAACTCCTCGATCGGTGGCGCCACCTGTGTGGAGTCGGAGGACCCTGGTAAATCGGATTGGGCAAATGCCACTCCTGACGCGGCAATGCAGCAGATCAACACGCAGCAAACGCTGTGTCCCACAGGCGTCCTCCGAGCGGGAGCTCGCCACATGACGTCGTCTCCCCGAGTAACGGGATCGGACGTCATGTTTCCTTCGCTGACTGGGCTGAAACGTTATCCTCCCTTACATCTCCAGCATCAAAAATCGACATCCTCGCAGGAGACCTAAGACGTGCTTCACATCAAGAGTTACGGGCGAAAGAGCAATCCGTTCGGTTGCGCGCCGACGGAAATCGTTTCCAGAACCGAGTGGGTCGCAACGTCGATTGCGGTAACAGAGCCGGCAGATTGGTTCGAGACGTATGCCGTGTTTCCGTTCTCATTGAACGCGATCGCATGTGCGCCCGCGCCCGTGGGCAGGTCGCCCAAACGCACGTCTTCGTCGCTTCGAAAGAAGACGACCGCACCGAGCTCAGTATCTGTCACCCATAGCTCGCCGTTCGGTGCGACAACTGCCATCCCGGGAGTGAATCCGAGGTCATAGGTTCCCACGATTTCCAAAGTGCTGCCGTCGATCGCGGTCACCGACTCGCCATGCTCATTGTCGACGTACATGACGCCGTTAACGCCCGGCCAGGCACCGACGGGCCCCTCACCCACGGGAATCGTCGTCACCTGCTCTTTCGTTCCGACGTCGATCACGGTGACGCTCGCGGAGTTGGTATTCGCGACGAATGCGTACCGTCCATCCAGGTTGAACGTGATCTCGGAGGGCATGTCTCCTACGGGAATCGTATGCAGCGTCAACAATGTCGACGGATCCAGCACAAGCACGGCGCCCGGTGATGACATCTGCGCGGTCCAGATCTCGTCCCCGTCTGGTGATGGCAAGGCGTTGTGATTAGGATGGTCGAGACGACGAGCAGTTCGAGTCATCCCCGTTTCCGCGTCGAGGACAAGGACGGCTCCCTGGGTATCCGATCCGTGTCCACCATGACCTGCGCTCAGATCGTGTCCCGGTGCTGCCACGACAACCGCAGATTGGTCAGCGTCGAAGTAGGCATGGTGCGGATAGACAACGTTGACGAGCGCGATCGTCCCGGCAACCTCGTTCGTCGCGACGTCGACGACCGAGATCGAATTGCTTCTCCCGTTGACGACGAAGAGAGCAGGCCTGTCGAACGGCTCGATAGGGACACTTGATGGGGTGGGATCCTCCACAGGCATCGACTTCTCGTCGCTGCAGCCGGCGACCGCGATCAGAATTACCAACGCGACCGCGCCCCCGTACTTACACAATCGGAGGGTTTTCATCTTGATCCTTTCTCGTCCTGGTCGTCTCCGCCGCTTGCGTCCGATTGCATGGACTCCGAGTTCCCCAAAGTGAGGTATGCAGTGAGAGCACGGGCTTCCTCATCCCACAAATCGAAGTCCTTCATCGCGGTACCGGGAACGATCGCTTGCGGATCTTTCAGGAACGCATAAATGTAGGCAGGCTGAAGTCGTTCACCTACCCCGTCAAGGGTAGGGCCTACCCTATTCCCGTCGCCGCCGAGCACGTGGCAACCACGGCACGTGTAATCGCGCGCCAAAGATCTTCCGGTACTGGCATCTTCGGCGTTCATCGGCGAATCGCGCAGGACCCGTTCGGAGAAGCGGATCGAGTCGGTGCGGGTCGCGAGGAAAGAAGCAAGGTCAGTCGCCTCTAGCGTGCTCAGCTCGTAGTCGGGCATCCGCAGCACTGGACGAACACCGTCATCTCGCCACCGGATTCTATGAGGTTCAAGCAGATAGTCCCGGACCCATTTCGTTTGGAGCTTGCTTCCGGCAAAGTCCAAGTTCGGAGGGACGCCCGCCACTTCTTCTTCACGTTGGGGTCCGTGGCAAGTCCCGCACTCCAGCCGCTGGTAGAGAGCACCTCCGCGCTCGGGGTCGGCCCCGTCTCCGTCTATCCTCATGGGCTCGGAAGATGCACTGGACAGAGGGTGGAGATCGCCTCCCTGGTGTAAGCGGATCGCGACCAGTGCGCCCCGATCGGCACCCAGGCCGAGGACGCAGTTCACGATGAGGAGCCCGCCGACAAGTGCAAGACGTGATCCGCGCGTGTCGCGCCGCTCTTTTCTGCCGCGCCGCACTCGCCATCGGTCCAAGGCAAGAGTCGCAGCCGAAATGAGAAATGCGAGCCCCGTCGTCCATAGCATCCAGGTTCTGTGCACAGCCACGAGGGATCCGGGGCCGTGTGCGATTCGATCTTGCGCGGCAAACCCAGCAAGCATTGCCGGGATCGTGCTTAGCGTGCCGACGAAGAGCAGCGGTTTGACCATACGCCCGAGCGGCCAACGGTCTCGTAGAGCCGCGATCGCAAAAAGCAGCGCGGTTGGAAACAACGCCACCGGAAAGTGAACGAGCAGAGGATGGAGGTCAGAGTAAGCCACCAGCCCCGGCATTAGCTGCTCAAGCGCGTCCAGGGACCTCCCCTTCTTGAATCCGCTCGGCGCACGTTAGTGCGCCAAACGCGCGCGAGCTGCCTGGCCTGTTGCTGCGGGTGTCTTATTTAATGCGAGTGGCCCGAGTGATCTCCCTCATCGTGAGGCTTCTGCTCACTCGGCGCGCCGTCCAAAATCAGGGCGATCGTTTCTGTGAACGTTGCTTCGGGCTCATCTCCGGCAAGGCCCTTCACATGAACCGTGGCCTTCGTGCTTTCGGGTACCACCTTGGAGAGATCGATAGGCGCGAACAAGTAGTCCTGCATCATCAGTTTCATCGTCCCACACTGCTTGCAGATTCCCGGCTCCATCTGCGTCTCGTCGGGATGCGACGGGCAAAAGTACGCGGTGTGTTCGCCTTCCTTAGGCTCAGTCCGCTGGAGTTTCAGCTCGTGAGACGATCCGTCCTTTGACTTAACCGTGACGGTACCCGTGGCCTTTCCGACCTGCATGGGGACCTGGTTCTGATCGTAGAGATAGACCCGGATTCCGTCGGGAGCGAAGAGCGACTCGAAGTGGTGCTGCTTCGTCATGGAAACCTGTCCTTGGTGCAGCATCGCCCGTTCATGGGAATGACCTGGCGCTTCCTTTTCCGCGTGGGCGGGACTCGCGTGGTCGTGCTCATGGGTTGTTTCTTCCGCGCGCGGAAGTGAGTAAACCGCCAGGAGCAACGTAAGGAACGACGCGACGATTGAAGAGAGCCTGACTCGCAAGATTGCCTCCTTGGTTAGTACCGCATCCTCGCCCCCTTACCAAGCAACTCTCATACCCCGGGTCGACCATGGCGATGAGCTATCCGTAACTAACGTGGTTCCAAAATGTTATCGGAGCAGCGCACCTCGCGATGTGATCGCGAAAGTAGGGATGACTGTAGGATTGTCTACAGTCATCGCTGTGATTCGGAGAAATGTCTTCAGTGGCGGGAGCCACATCGTGACCAAATCAGTGGCATCGAAGCGGCGTCACTTGCCCGCACGGATATCTAGCACCGATTTTTTCGATCCAAGTGTGCGCGGGAGGTCGCAAGCGGAAGATCGAAGACATTGTCCACACCGCTTCCACCCTGCCCGAAACGTCCCGCAGCTCCAGGTCCTATCGCTGGATCACTATGCGCTGCGAATGGACGGGCCCATCCTCGGTGGAAAGCCGGACGTAGTAGAGACCGGCGGCGACCGGAACTCCCACGTCGTTTCGCAGATCCCAAACTCGCTCGTGTCGTCCCGCATCCGCGACTGCTCGCGCGGTGAGCTGCCGAACCAATCGTCCGCTCACGTCGTGGATCGTGATCGAGAACGCGGTCGACTCCGGCAAGCGATAGGCGAGGCGCGTCGCCGTATTTGCGGGATTCGGCCAGAGCGGATCCAGCTGGATCTTCGTCGTTACGATTGAAGCCTCAGGAGTGCTAACGGTTTCGGGAGTCGAGAGAGGATCGCCTGGGTCCGACCCGGCGTCGAATTCGTCTCCGTCGAGAAAACCATCGAGATCTCGGTCGATTCCGAGGCGTACCTCGGTCCCGGGATAGACCGCGGTAAAGGTGACGGGACGGCCATCTGCCGCCCGGGCGGTCAGGTCCGCAAGCGAGTACGGCGGCTCGCCGACCCGGTCCGGCCTGAACTCTCCAGCCCAGAACCTCCATCCGCGCGGGCTTCCGTCGGGATCGTTACCCTTTGCCACTAGCCCGATGAAGGCTTCGTCGGCCAAAAGCATCAGTGTACCGACACGCGTTTGCCCTTCTTCCAGGTTGGTCACCCCCATGGTCCTCTGCGCGCCAACGGCGGCGTGAGTCCCGCTATCGAATGCCAGCAAGAACGCGGC
>CAMPIC010000274.1 GCA_946886185.1 uncultured bacterium | reverse complement strand
TTGCCTTGGGCTCTTCCACGGATTCGAATGGTCTGCGTGGACCACTGGGAAGCCGCAGGAGAAACTCTCTCTTCTTCCAGCCGCCCAGGAACACATCCTGGCGCAAGAGGACGGAAAGGACCGGCTTCTCCAAGCGGTGACCGCGCTGTCCCAAGCCTTCGCGCTGGCTGTTCCCCATGAGGATGCCATCGCGATTCGCGATGACGTGGCCTTCTTCCAGGCCGTCCGGGCAGTGCTTGCCAAACGCGCTCCCGGCGAGCGCAGATCGGACGAGGAGCTCGACCATGCGATCCGGCAGATCGTCTCGCGAGCGGTGCTCTCCGACGAAGTGGTCGACGTGTTCCAGGCCGCCGGCCTCAAGAAGCCCGACATCTCGATCCTCTCCGACGAGTTCCTGGCCGAAGTCCAGGGTATGCCGCAGCGCAACCTCGCGGTCGAGCTCCTGCAGAAGCTTTTGAAGGGCGAGATCAAGACCCGGTTCCGGCGCAACATCGTCGAGGCCCGCTCCTTCGCGGAGCTGCTGGAGCAAGCCGTCCGCAAGTACCAGAATCGCGCGATCGAGACCGCCCAGGTGATCGAGGAGCTGATCCGGCTCGCCAAGGACATGCGCGCCGCCGCGCACCGCGGCGAGGAGCTGGGTCTGACCGAAGACGAGCTCGCGTTCTACGACGCTCTCGAGGCCAACGACAGCGCTGTCCAGGTGCTGGGGGACGAGACGCTCAAGATCATCGCCCGCGAACTGGTCGACACGGTGCGGAGAAACGTGTCGATCGACTGGACGATCCGTGAAAATGTTCGAGCGCAGCTACGGGTGTACGTGAAGCGGATCCTGCGGAAGTACGGCTATCCGCCGGACAAGCAGGAAAAAGCGACGCGCCTCGTGCTGGAGCAAGCGGAGGTGCTCTCGGAGAGTTGGGCTATCGGGTGATACAAGTCCCGGGCCAGGAATGGAGATCGGCCTATACGCCGGACTTTGTACCCCATCCGCAAGTCGTTCCCGCTCTAGCACCCGTTCGTCGACGCCGGGATTACCGAAGGAAGGCGATCTCGGTGGCGTCCCCTGCGGTTTTGACGCGACCGGCACCGCGGATGTAGTCGGCGGAGTGTGGTTTCACCTCCGGGTCACCTTGTAGAATGACCGGCACTCGACCTGCGCGCGCGCCCGCGCCGGCAGCACGAGAAACGGCACTCAACAAGGAGGGCTCCCCCATGAAACACACATCTACTCATCGTCACGTTGAACCTGGCCCACTCCAGAAGATGCCACGCATCATTCGAAGGCGCGCAGCTTCGACGCGCCTCACCGCCGCCATTCTGTTCGTCGCGGCTTTTGGTGGAGTCGCAGGGGCGGCGCCTGTCGTGCTGGAGGGAGGGAGCGTCGACCTCTCCACGGAAGTCGTCACTCAGCGCCTGGCTCCGGAAATCGCGTACAACAGTCAGGACGACGAGTACATGGCGGTCTGGTTCGACACCCGCAATCCGAGCAACAACGACGTCTTCGGGCAGCGGCTCGACTCCGATGGAACGCTTCTCGGGAGCAACTTCCCGGTCATCGAGTTCGCCGAAGCGCAGATCGATCCGGCGATTTCCTACTCGCCCGTCGTGAACCGGTATCTCGCGGTGTGGCGCACGCAGCAGTCGGGATCGTTCAACCGCGGACGCGGGAGGCTTCTCGAAGCGGACGGCTCGCAAGTGGGGCCGGATTTCCTCATCGGAAACGGCCTCGAGATGCAGCTCGTCTACAGCCCCGACGCCGATGAATGGCTTTCGACGGGACGGAGCCCCGACATCCGCGGGCGGCGCGTCACGAGCGCCGGTGCATTGGCCGGGAGCGAGATCATCTTCAGCTCATCCGGCGCTCCCGCCCCGAACGGCGGGGTCGCCTACGACACGGTCAACCAGCGCTATCTCGCGACCTTCCGCAATCAAGTGGACGAACGGCTGGAAGGACGATTGGCGGCGCTCGACGGCACTCTGATCGGCGGCATCTTCACCATTTCCCCGATCTTTCCCGCTTCCGGAAGGGCTGCGGCAGTCGCCTTCGATCCGATCTTGGAGCGCTACCTGGTGATCTATGGAGTGTTCCAGTCCGGAGACCTGCGCGCCCAGTTCGTCGATGCGAACGGCGGACTGGTCGGCTCGGAGCTGATCCTGCTGACCGGGCTGCCGGTGAGCGTCGACCCGGCGCTGGCGTACGACGCGTCTTCGGGAGGATTCGTGGCGGCATGGTTCGACGGCGTCGGCGTGACGGTGCAATCTCTGACGGCGGATGGCGCATTCGACGGAGATGCGGTGCAAATCGCGAGCGGAACCGCGACCGGACAGGCGCGCATCGTCGCGGGCGCTTCGAATCAGTTCGTGGTGGTCTGGACAGACGATCGCAACGGCGTGCCCGACGTCTTCGCGCAGCGGCTCCGGACGCTCGATCCTTCGTCTGCTCCGGAAAGCGCGGGCACTCTCCGTTGGATTTCGTGCGCGCCCAATCCCGTGATCGAAGACACGTCGGTTCGCTTCGCGCTGTCGGAGGTCGGTCGAACGATGGTCGAGATCGTCGCGCCGGACGGCCGGATCGTGCGCGCTCTCCCAAGCGAGGCGTCCAGCTCGGGAGAGCATGTCGTGGAGTGGGATCGCACCGATGACTCCGGAAAGCGCGTCGCCGGCGGAGTCTACTTCCTCCAGATGCGTGGAGAGCACGAAACGGTCCGAGGACCGAAGCTCATCGTGATCCGCTGATCCCGAAGCGGCGCGTTTTGTCTTCTTCGTCAGTCTTGCGCGGATCGGCCGCTTTCCCCGGCGGCCGATCCCCTATCTCAAACCGGGCTCCTCGAAGGCAAGGGCACGCACGAGTTCAGGCATCCGCGTCCGGAGCGACGCCAACGTTCCGGGCGCGCCGGTGCCGACGACGTGGAGTGCTGACTCGCGGCCGGAGGAAACGGTGGTTCCGACGAGAACATCGGCATCGGTGTTCCGGCATTCGATCCAGAGCCAGTCGGTGGTATCGACATACGTAGCTCCGAGCACGTTCATTCCGTGACGCTGGCGCAGATCGCGCTCCAAGATCGCTCCATACGTTCGCGTGTCCTGCCACTCGCGGAGGAAGCGGGTCGCGCCGAGCTCGAACGAAAGCGGACTTGCCTGCTCCGCCGTCACTCCGTCCGTTGCCCCTCCCTCGAGAGGATTCGCGCCACGTGTCGACTGTGACGCTCCATGCGTCGGCCGTAGTGCTTCGCGCGCGAGCGGCAATGTCCCGCGCACCAGGGTCGTGCCTTCATCCACGACCTCGAGCTGCCATGACGAGCGGTCCGGAAGTGCCCACTTCACGCCGAATCCCTGGTGGCGATACGTCCGGTCCACCACCGCGAACGGCTTCGCGGGCGGCCGGCTGATCCTCTGGAGCGCAACCGCGAAGAAGCTTCGATCCTCGGAGAGAAACCGGCGCAGCACGCGCAGCTCGGGGTCGCGTTCGATCAAGTGCAATTCGACCCCGCCGGCGATTTCATGGCCGTAATGCCCATCCCAGATCACCACGCTCGATTCCGGAGCAGCCGCGAGGGATTCCGCCGTGAGTCGCGGAGACCGATCCTCATCGTTCGGATCACGGCCGGAAAAGAAGTGGAAGGCGACGTGGTTGCAAAGAATCGGGCGATCCGTCAACCCTTCGTCCGCGATCCATTCCGCGACCTCATGCATGAGCCGATGCTCTTCGTTGAGCGGAATCGGACCATGCTTCATGAAGAAATAGCCTGCCAGCGCGACGAGCACGAGTCCGACGACAACGCGGCGAAACATCGCGCCGGTCAGGAGACGCCGCCCGAGCCATGGAATGAGTCCCAGCAGCGCCAGCATCGACACGATCGCGAACTTCAAGTGCTCCGGCCGATCGCCGATCGCGTATCCGCTCTCCATCTCTTTCGAGAGAAACAGCCAGGTCAGCAGGGGCAACGTGCAAGCGAGGATCGTGGCCCAAACGCGAGGCGGCTCGAGAATCCACAGGTTCCAACCTCTCACGGCGACGAGGGCGACCAGCGGAGAAATCGTCACCAGATGGCGGAGATAACCAGCCGATTGGAGCGAACCGGAGTGTGAGGCGCTCCACGTGTAGTAGAGGAATACAACGACGATCGAGATGGAGATGACCGCGTACCGGCGGCGTCTCAGGGAATCGACGAGACCGAGGATCGCGAAGAAGAACACTACCGGACCGACTGCATGGATGAAGCCCGCCGGGTAGTGCCAGACGCCCAACGCTTCGACTTCCCTTTCGCGCTCTACGAACACGTGGTGGATCAAGAAGAGCGGGTCGCCCGACGCGAGCCAACCCACCACGTTCCAGGCAAGCAATCCCAAGGGAAGCACCGCGATCGAACGCCACGATCGCAGCGCGAGATATTGTAGTCCCAGAATCGCGAGGATGGGAAGAAGCTCGAGCCGCGCCAATGGAATGAGCGAGGCGAACGCAGCGCTGGCCCCGAGTCGTTTCGCGAGCAGACGCTCGATCGACGCGGCCAGACAGAGCGCCGCGAGCGGTTCGGTGAGCGCCGAGAAGGATAGCAGGAGAAACATCGGCTGGAAGGCGAGGAAAAGCGCCGCCCAGAGTGGATGCGACTCGCCCAGACGCGCCGCGCTTCGGATCGATAGCCAGCACGTGAGCGCGCACACCGCGGCGGTCGTCAGCTCCACCGCGCCGTAACCGAGCTGTGCGGGAACAGCGTAGAGCAGCATGAAGAGCGGACGTGTCCAAAGCCCGAGGATCTTGTCCGGATGCTCGAACGCCGCTCGCGCGCTCAGGAACCTGCCGATGTCGTCGTCCGTGAGCGTTCCCGCGGAGAGCCAGCCCATGACGGCGAACAAGAGCAGCAGGACGCCGCAGAGGAGAATCGACATCCGCGATTCGTTCGCGCCGGCATGTGGCGGAACGATCCGCGAAAGACCGTCTTGGACGGAGAGGTCGCTCCCCTTCACCTGAGCCCCTTCACCACTCGAACACTCCGCCGAAGCCCCTTTCCACCCGGTCATCTGAGCGGTTCACGCCTGT
>CAMPIC010000273.1 GCA_946886185.1 uncultured bacterium | reverse complement strand
CGCCCTCTTCTCCACCCAAGGTGCTCCGATCCCGCTTCATCTGCGGAAGGTTCTGCCGAGAGAGAACGAGCAGGGTGGGACCGTCGTCGCGCCGCAGCGCCGCCGCCCATGCCTCGCCGGTCTCTCGCGCATCCGCCGGACGGATCGTGTGTACATTCGGCATTGCGCGGAGAGAAGCGAGATGTTCGACCGGCTCGTGCGTCGGGCCGTCTTCGCCGAGACCGATCGAGTCATGGGTGTAGACGAAGATCGAGGGAAGATGCGCAATCGCGGCGAGGCGAATCGTCGGACGCATGTAATCGGAAAAGACGAAGAAGGTCGCTCCGAACGGGCGCAGACCGCCGTGTGCTGCGATTCCGTTGACGATCGCGCCCATCGCATGCTCGCGCACGCCGTACTGGATGTTGCGCCCATCGCGATGCTCGAGGGAAAAGTTGGGGCTCTCCTTCAAGAAGGTCTTCGTGGATGGATCCAGATCGGCCGATCCTCCCACCAGCTCGGGGACCACGCTCGCGAGGCTCTGCAAGATCCGACCGCCGGAGCTACGTGTCGCTTCCGGTTTCTCGGGAACGTCGACCTGACACGCCTGTTCCCAACCGCCGGGGAGGCGGCGGCTCATGACTCTTTCGAACTCGGCCGCGTCTTTCGGGAACGCCTGGCGATACGCCGCCATCCGCTCCTCCCAGGCCCGGTGTTGGGTCCGGCCGCGATCGGCAAACTCTCGGAACTTCTCGCGCGCTTCGTCCGGAACGAGGAAGCGAGCGTCTTCAGGCCAACCGTAAGCCCGCTTGGTGAGCCGGACTTCTTCTTCGCCGAGCGCCTCTCCGTGCGCTTCCTTGGTGCCGGCGCGATTGGGGCTCCCGTATCCGATCACCGATTGCACGAGGATGAGGGAGGGGCGGTTGGCTTCCGCGCGCGCCTCCTCCGTCGCTTCCGCGAGGGCGGCTCGATCGTTGACGTCCTCTACACGGGTCGTGTGCCAACCCGCGGCCCGGAAACGAGCGGCCACATCTTCGGTGAATGCGAGCTGCGTGCTGCCCGCGATCGAGATGTGGTTGTCGTCGTAGTAGCAGATGAGCTTGCCGAGCCCGAGGTGACCCGCGAGGGAGGCCGCTTCGTAGCTCAGGCCCTCCATGAGGCAACCATCGCCGCAAATCGCGAAGGTGTGGTGATTCACGATCTCATGACCGGGTCGATTGAACCGCGATGCGAGCATCTGCTCCGCGATCGCCATGCCCACCGCATTGGCAAATCCCTGTCCCAAGGGTCCGGTGGTGACTTCGACGCCCGGCGTGTGGTTGCGTTCGGGATGACCGGGGGTCTTGCTTCCCCACTGCCGGAACTGTTTCAGGTCGTCCAAGGTCAGGTCATAGCCGGTCAGGTGGAGCACCGCGTAGAGCAGCATCGAAGCGTGTCCGTTGGAGAGCACGAATCGATCGCGATCGGGCCACTCGGGCGCCTGTGGATCGAACCGCATCTGACGCCCCCACAAGTAGTAGGCGAGAGGCGCGAGCGCCATGGGGGTTCCGGGGTGCCCGGAGTTCGCTTCCTGTACCGCATCCATCGCCAACGTCCGGATGGTGTCGATGGAAAGCTGATCCAAACGTTCGGTCGTGGTCGATGTGGCCATTCCTGGGAACCTCCCTGTTGCGCGACTCGCCCCCGCCAGCGGGGCGGGAGGCGCGTGCGATCGCTAGCGCCCTTTCCGGGGAGCTTACGACTTACTTCGGCCGCGGCAAGACCGGCGAACAGCATCGTGGCAGTAAATAATCGGACCGGAGGCCGGGAGAGAGCGGAAAGTCGGGGAAAGAGGCGGAGGGGCGGCCCAGAGGACCGCCCCCTCATTGCCGGGCGGGCTACAGATTTCGCAACTCCGCGACGCGCAGCTCGACGGCGCGACGCAGCTCGGGAAGGTTGCCCGGCCACGGGTTTTGCTGGAGCTCTTCCAGGACAGAGCTCGGAAAGTCGGGCAGTTCCTCCCCGTAACGCTCCCGCGCGTGATCGAGGAACGCCTGGGCGAGCAGCGCGATGTCGCCGGGGCGCTTCCGCAGCGGAGGGATCTCGATCACGACCCGCCCGAGCTGCCGATACAGATCGTCGCGCAGTCCGAGTCTGCCGCTCGCTCCGATCGTGCCCGCCGCGAGCAGTCGCACATCCCATCCGCGCCATCCCGCAGCCACCCGCAGATCGGCGCCCCAATCGAGCGGAGCCTCCGGAGGCAGCTCGACGCCCTTTCCTTCATGGAGGCGCATCCACAGGAGCAGCCGTCGTTGCAGATCTTTGGGGAGTTCCGCGACGTCATCGAGGAAGAGCGTCCCGTTGTGGCTCGCCGCGAGAATTCCGCTCTGCGCGGCGCCCTCTCCGCCGAACAACTCCGCCTCCAGGTAGTGCGCGGGAAGATCCGTACAATGAAACGGGATGTATACGCCCGGCCGTTTCGACCACCCGTGGATGAGACGCGCCAGCTTTTCCCGTCCCGTCCCTGGTTCACCGAGGATCAGGACCGGCACCGGTAAGGCCGCGACTCGACGAGCCAGGACGAGCGACTGCCGCAGGGATGGATCCTTGGTCACGAGTCCCAGCGTGCGAAACATGCGCTCGTCATCCTCGGCGAACGGATGATCCTGCTTGTTCTCTGCATCGGCGGGTGCCTCCGGCGCTGTCCGCACCACGGAACGGCGGCGATGGATCCATCCGCCCAGTCGGCGCACATCCAGCATGACCGGAGAGGCGGGCGTTGCTTCGAACGGTCGGGAAACGGCAAGAGCTCGCGACTGGAGCGACTCGACCGTGATCTTCCCGAGACGGCGAAGAATCCGCAGGCGCACGATCTCGAGACGAGCGCGTTCGTAGGTCTCTCCCAACCGGTCGAGAGTCGAAGCGGACGTTTCCACGCGTTTCAGCGCGGAATCCAGCTTACCTTCCGCTTCCTCTACCTCTGCCAGGACGCGCCCGGCGACCGCGACCTCGTAGTTGTCGCCGAAGCGATGTCCGTCGCGGGCGCTGTCGGTGGCGCGCTTGCGCGCTTCGCGAAGCGATCCTTGTTGGAGAGCGACTTCGGCCAGCCGCCTTTCGATCTCGAACACGACGTCGCCGTGGACCGCGATCGTTCGCGCGATGCGAAGTCCCAGCAACAAGGCTCGCCTGGCGCGTTCCAGATCCCCGCGAGCGAGGCGGAGCTCGCCCAAGAACTCCAGAAAGAGCGCCTGAGCCCTGCGATTTCCGGTCCGTCGCGCCTCTCGGATGCCGGCGAGCAAGTGCGGCACCGCCATCCCGGGGGAGCCGCAACGGCTCTCGGCCATCGCCAACCCGAGGTAGATGGTGGTGGTGCGCGCCTTGCTGCCGATCTGGGCGGTGCGATCGAGCGCCTGCTCCAGCAGGATTCGACCGCTCGTGAACTCGCCCCGCTTCACCCGCAGCACGCCCAGGTTGATGGTGGCGGCGAGCGCTTTGTCGGACTGGCCGAGCTCCTCGTAGCGGTACCGGCACTCCTGATAGAGCGCGTCGGCTTCATCCCAATGGCAATCGAGGAGATGTGTGTTGGCGATTCCGAACAGCGCGTCCGCGATCCCCTCGCGCGATTGCAGCTTGCGGTAAACGTCGAGCACCTGCTCGTAAAGCTCCCGCGCTTCCGAGGGACGATTCTGCGAGAGCATGGCTTGCGCCATGACCGATCCGATTCGCGCGACGTAGATGCAGGTGGGCGCTCCTGGCCGTCCGAAGAACGCGCGTCCCAACCCCAGGACCTGCTCGCTCCGACCGGTCCGATGGAGAACGCGCATCTGCAGCAAGAATCGCCACAACCCGAACCGCTCGACGCGGGACAGCGGTCGGCGCCGGGGTCCCCCCAGCTGGAGCGCGCTCCGTGAGCTCGCGGGACTCGTTTGCGCGGGTGATGGAGAGGTGCGCAGCTCCGGGAGGAGCGGCGCGCCGAGCAGACTCTCCGCTTCGGCAAAGTTCCCCAGTCCGATGAGCGCCTCCGCCCGCAGCAGCCGCGCCTCTTCATCCCAACCGTTGCGAGGCAACCGGTCCAGGGTCTCGAGCGCCGCCGTCGAGGCGGAAGAGGAAACATAGATTCTGGCCAGTTCCAGCATCACCTTGCGTTCGGCCGCTTCGGGCCGCGCGAGGGGGCGCCTTCCGCGCGCGCCTTCGAGAGAGTTCGAGTGTGTCGTCATGAAGCCTCCCAGTCCCGCGGGACGTTCCGTATTGCAGTGGGATCAGCGTGCAGCCGGTCAGGGCTCGATCAACGCATCCAACCGAGACGGAACAGGAAGCTGACGATGTGCGTGAGGCGCGGAGAGGGTGTCGTTTCCCTCGCCGGGCGAACTGCCTGCACGGCCGCCTGAGGCTCGCATTCGTGAGACCGGTGGTCATGGTTGCTCAAGCAGGTGGCATCCGCATTGAGCTCTGGCTCCTCGAAAGGGGTGCCGTCGTTCGTCCACGCGCCGTTGAGGCACTCATACTCGAGTGGTTTTGCCTTCAGGCCGTCCACGTCGAGGAAGACGATGACGCACGAAAGAGTCAGGATCGTCGTCCACACGAGCTGGGTTGTACGACGTCTCGTTATTCGCAAGGAACTCATAGGATGCTTCCCTCCTCCGGAGCGCACGGATGTATACGCTAACGCAATCTCGAGTCGACGAGAGTGGCGCGCGTCAGTTCACGTTCAAGCGCGCTAGAAACGCTCGGACGTGTTGGTTCACGCCAGGCATGGGAACCAAATTGGGGGACTCGTTCTCTTTCGTCTGGAGACGCCCGGGAGGCTGTCCCGCCCACACACTCGGCGGATGATCGGGGCCTTGATCCTCCCACCTCCCGAGTGAATTCGAATGTAGCCAGGGGGGGCCACACTGTCAAGAAAGTGCGGCGCTCCCTCGTGGACGTGGAACATGGTCAAGCGCCTGACGCTGCTCACGGCGGAACGCACCATTTCGACAGTCGCGGTTCAGATCGCGGGACCGCATGTGCACAACACCGGAAAAATCATTGCATCTCTGTCAAAAGCAGCCGCATTCGCGGGTCACGGTTGCTGCGGGGACTCTTGGAC
>CAMPIC010000272.1 GCA_946886185.1 uncultured bacterium | reverse complement strand
TTCATGGCGCAGTTCGGCATGCACGGCAACCCGAAGGTCCAGGCGGCGTGGCAGTCCGCGCGGCGGCGCGACGTTCCGGTGACGCTGGGCAGCCGCATCGGCCGCCTCGAGGTCGCGCATGCCGGGCCGAACACGCGCACGACGCAGCTCTTCATCAACTACAACGACAACTCCGGTCCGCTCGACCCGCAGGGGTTCGCTCCCATCGGTCAGGTCGTCGAAGGGATGGAAGTGGTCCAGAACCTTTACGGCGATTACGGCGAAGGCGCTCCGAGAGGGCAGGGACCGGACCAGGGGATGATTCAGACACAGGGCAATGAGTACCTGAAGGCCGATTTCCCGAACCTGGATTACGTGATCAAGGCGACCATCGTCGAGTGATCGACGCTGGATCGCTCGCACCTGAGTCACTCGGAGGACTCGAGTTGCTCAGAACAGGATTCTTCAGAGCTCGGATCTGAATTACTCGAAGCTTGAATCTCGCGGTACGGGAATCGCGGCAAGGGCCGTGATTCCCCACCGCTCCCCGGCCTCCGCCTCGGTCTCGCCCACGGAGAAGCTCTCATGAGCCAGACGTTCGTGCCCAAGCGGTTCCAACCACCTCTCCCCATGGATCGTCTCATCGTTCGCGAACAGCCCGGCGAGGAGGCGGTCCCGATGGACGTGCTGTTCGTCGGCGCTGGTCCAGCAGGTCTGGCGGGAGCGATCGAGCTCGCGCGGCTGGTCAAGAAAGACCAGGAGTCGGGCGGTGGATTGCCCTCCATCGAGATCGGCGTCCTGGAAAAGGCGGGCAATCTCGGGGAACACAATCTCTCCGGCGCGGTCGTGAATCCGATCGCGTTTCGCGAGCTCTTCCCCGAGCTGAAGGACTCCGACTTCCCGTTCCGCCGTCCTGTGGCCGAGGACAGCGTGTACCTGCTTTCGGAGAATGGTCAAACCAGGCTCCCGACTCCTCCGACGATGAAGAATCACGGCAACTACGTCGCCTCGATTTGTGAAATCGTCCGCTGGCTGGGGGAAAAGGCGGAAGGCCTCGGCATCAACATCTTCACCGGCTTTCCCGCAGACTCTCTCCTCGTGGAAGGCGATCGCGTGCTGGGAGTGCGCACGACGCCGGCGGGATTGAAGCGCGACGGCACTCCGGGACCGGGAGCGCAACCGGCCACCGACGTGAGCGCGCAAGTCACCGTCCTCACCGAAGGAACGCGCGGCCTGCTCACCCAGGCGTATCAGGCCTGGCAGAATATCCAGCGTCCCAGCGCGCAGATCTACGCCCTCGGCGTGAAGGAGATCTGGGAGGTGAAGCGCGCGCCCAAGGGAGTGATCCACACCCTGGGATGGCCGCTTCCGAAGGACGCTTTCGGGGGCAGCTTCTTCTACCCGATGTCGGACACGCAGGTCGCATTCGGTCTGGTGGTCGGGCTCGACTACCCCAGCCACACGCTCGACGTGCACTACCTGCTCCAGCGGATGAAAGCGCATCCTCTCTTCGCGCAGTATCTGGAAGGTGGAGAGATCCTCGAGTGGGGCGCGAAGACCATTCCGGAAGGGGGATATCACGCGTTTCCGGACCGCTTCCACGGAGACGGCATGCTGGTCGCGGGCGATGCCGCCGGGTTCGTGAACGTGCCCACGCTCAAGGGGATCCACTACGCGATGCAGTCGGGGATCTTCGCAGCTCGCGCGGCCTTCGAGGCTCTCAAGAAAGGGGACACTTCGAAGAACGGCCTGGCCGGATACACCTCGGCGGTGCTCGGGAGCTCCATCAAGTCCGACCTGTACGAGACGCGAAACATGCGCGGTGCTTTCAAGAGCGGCTTCTACATGGGTGGGATCAAGGCCGGTCTCATGACGCTCACCAAGGGCGCGTTTCCGAGCGGCGGCGGTCATGTCGAGGAGGACGCGCAGGAGCCGCGCCGCCTCACCGATCCGCCGGCGGCGGTCAAAGGCCCGTTCACCATCAGCAAGCTGGACGCGGTGTTTCGAGCGGGCAACGCCACGCGGGATGACATCCCGTCCCATCTCATCCTTGGGAGCGAGATCCCGCCGGAGGTGGCGGAGTTCTCTGTTCACATGTGCCCGGCCGGCGTCTACGAGAAGGATGGAGACAAAGTGGTGGTGAACGCACCCAACTGTGTCGATTGCAAGGCGACCGACGTGCTGGGACCGAGGTGGACCCCGCGCGAAGGAGGCAGCGGACCCAGCTACAAGCAGATGTAGCCGAGCTGCATCGGCGGGGTGCGAGGAGGGTGATCGCAGACGCGTTTCCTGGCTCATCTGCGTGTCTTGGATCGCGTGCACATGAGCGGAGTTCTGCAGGCCGGTGCATCTTGAAGATCCGGATCGTGACAGAGACACTGCTGGAACCTGCTACAGGAGATGCGGCGGTCTGACGTGCTATCCTGCATAGGGTGAACGTGATGCTCCTCCCGGTCTGAGTACGTCCACCCCGAGAATTCATCACCATCGAGCCAGGAGTAGGGAATGGATCGCCTCTATCAGCCGCTGCAAGAGCGGGTGTCGGGTATCGTCTACACGCCCGATCAGTACGTCAACGAACACCACACCAATTTCGGGCACATCCATCACTGGACCCCTCGCTTCGTGGTCATGCCGCGCACCGCGGAGGACATCCAGAGCGTGATCCGCTTCGCGCACGAGCACCGGCTGCACGTCTCCACGCGTGGAAGCGCGCACAGCCAGAGCCAGCTCGGGATCAGCGACGGCGGAATCCTTCTCGACATGAAGTCACTCAACCGCATCCTTTCGGTCGACGAGAAGGCAGAGACGGTCGATGTCGAATCCGGCGTGGTATGGCGGGATCTCACGCATCATCTGAAGAGGTGGAGCCTCGCGCCGCGCGTGCTCACGAACAATCTCGGAGTGACGATCGGCGGAACGTTGTCCATGGCCGGGATCGGGGTCGCTTCCTATCGATACGGTTCGCAGGGAGACAACGTCGTGGACATGGACGTGGTCACCGGAACCGGAGACATGGTCCGCTGCAGCCCCACCGAGAACAGCGAATTGTTTTGGGCTACGATCGCCGGTCTGGGTCAATGCGCCATCATCACGCGCGCACGCCTGCAGCTTCGCCGCACCAAGTCGATGACGCGAACCTACTACTTGCTGTACGACGACCTTCGCACGTTCCTCGAGGACTCGGTCACCTGCATGGACTCTCCCGCCTGGGACTATCTGGAGAGCTGGGCTTCTCCGTGCCCGCAAGGGACCAAGCCGGTGAACGGGCGCAGGCAGGTATTCGCGAAGTGGTTCTATCCCTTCCATCCCACCGTCGAGTTCGAAGCCGGTTCTCCTCCCGACGACAGGAAGATGCTTGCGGGGCTGCGGCACTACGCGAACCTCTACACCGATGACATGCCCACCATCGACTTCCATGAACGGCTCGTCCCGGTGTTCGAGCTCTGGCGGAAGGCCGGCACGTGGGAGTTCATCCATCCGTGGATGGAGTTGATCCTGCCGTGGGAGACCGCCGCCGACTACATCGATCAGGTGTTGACCGATCTCCCTCCCGGAATTTTGATTGGAGGACACATCCTGCTCTGGCCGGCGAAAGGCACGACCTCGCAATCGCGGCTTTTCATGCGTCCGGAGGGAGAGAATCTCGTCGGATTCGGCATCCTGCCCGCGGTGCCGCCCAAGTTTTGGAACGATGTGCGCCCGCTGCTCGATTCCGCAAGCATGCTGGGAACGGCGATGGGGGCGAAGCGCTACCTGTCCGGATACATCAATTTCACCGCGGAGCAGTGGCGTGAGCACTACGGCGATCGTTGGCCGGAGCTGGTAACCGCGAAGAAGAAGCACGATCCTTCGGGCATTTTGAATCCGGGGTTCATCGACTGGAGCGGCAACTCGTAGTGGTTTCGGCGCGGTCGTGCGTTCACGGCGGTGAGCAGGGTCTTACCCAGTCATAGGGGGAACAGTGGCGGCGATTCGGTTTGGTACGGAAGAGTGGGCGCAGGCATTGCGCGACGAGATCAATGGATCGTCCGAGTACCGCAACGCCGCGAAAGATTGGGGTGTCGATTTCAACGGGAATCTGGTGTTCGCGTTCGAAGCGGATCCCGCGTTGGCTCAGCCTCTGTATCTCTTCTTGGCCCTGAAGGCCGGTTCTTGCAGCGCCGCCCAGTTCATCCCCGGACCCGATCGGCCGGATGTCGGGTTCGTTCTGCGCGCGCCTTTCCGTTTGTGGCAGGACATCCTCGAGCGGCGAACGATGGCGGCGACCGCGATCCTCACCGGGAAGATGTCGGTGGACGGATCGAAGATGACCCTTCTCAAGCACACCTCCGCCAGCCGCGCCCTCATCCACTGCACCGCCTCCGTGGACACCGAGTTCCCGGAGTAGCGGTAGCGGCCGTGCGCCGCGGTATAGTTGCGGCATGGATGTTGGACTCACTCACGTCGCCTTGCCGGTGACCGATCCCGAAGCCAGCCTCGCGTTCTATGCGAAGTACGCGCACATGCGCGTGGTACATCGCCGCAAGAGCGCCGAGACCGGCCATGAAGTGCTCTGGATCACCGACGGCACGCGCCCCTTCGTCATCGTGCTCATCCAGATGGATTCCGTCGACCATCCACTCCGTCCGCTGGCTCATCTGGGGGTAGGATGCGCCACTCGCGGGGAAGTAGATCGCCTCGCCGACCAAGCCGCGCAGGAGCAGTGCTTGGTATCCCCGCCGCTCGATTCGGGATATCCCGTCGGATACTGGACCCTCATCCGCGATCCCGATGGACACACCCTCGAGCTCGCGCACGGGCAGGAGGTCGCGCTCGCCGTACGTGAGGGAGAGGATCGGGAATGAACGTCGTTCACAAGGGTGAGGACTAGCGTGAAACTGCACCTGGTCGATGGAACGTATGAGCTGTTTCGCTCGCACTACGGGGCGCCGTCATCGATCAACCGCGTGGGGCAGGAAGTCGGGGCTACACGAGGGCTCCTGCGGACTTTGCTCGGTCTGATTCGCGATGAGAATGCCACACACATCGGCGTCGCCTTCGACCACGTCATCGAATCGTTCCGCAACCAGCTCTTTACGGGAT
>CAMPIC010000271.1 GCA_946886185.1 uncultured bacterium | reverse complement strand
CTACGGAGGCCGTCAGGGCTGGCTGGGAAAGCTGCAATCGCTCTCGACCTTTCCTCCCATCGGCGATCTCAATCCCGCGGCCGCCTTCCCCACTCCGCTCGATTCGCTCGATGCCTATCGCGAGCAGGCGCTCGCTCTTCGGGAATCGTGGGAGCGATCGGGGGTCGGGACCGTCTGGTGCGAAGGAATCCTCCTCGCGCGGAATCCCGGGCAGCCGCAGTACCCGACTGCGCCCCCACCGGACCGCGCGCACGCCGACGCCAATCAGCTTTCGTTTCCGACGAGCCTGCTGGTTTACACGCTGGTCGGGCTCACGCCCGCGGAGGTGTCGGCCGAATATCGCCGCGACTGGATGGGAGGCGATCGCGTTCTGCTCGCGATTCCGAGATCGAGCTGGATCCCGATCGACTCTTTGACGCAGGAGGTGGAGATCCGATGATTCTCCACCGCGGCGGATCCGACCGTTCGCCGGAGCGCTCCTCGTGGTCCATGCTCTGGCTTGCGCTTCTCGCGCTCGCCGCGATCCTCCCCCATGCGACCGCGCTGCGCGCCACCGACTTCGCGTTCGACGACCGCGGGCTCGTCTCGAAGAATCCACGGGTCTGGGATGCGAGCCCGATCGCGGTGATCTCCACCCCCTATTGGCCCGAGCAGGAAGACACCGGGCTCTATCGTCCCGTGACCGGATTGTCCTATTGGATGGACGGAAAGATCTGGGGCAAGGAGCCGTTCGGATTTCACCTGACGAATCTGTTCCTGCACGCGCTGGTCGTGCTCTCGCTCTTCTCCATCCTCGGCTCGCTCTTTCCCGGGATGCGAGCCGTGGCGGCGATCGCCTGCCTCCTCTTCGCGGTCCATCCTCTGCACAGTGAGGCGGTCTTCGCGATCAGCGGGCGGGCCGAGCTCCTGGCGGCCCTCTTCGGACTGCTCGCCTACGCGTCGGCTCGTCGATTCGCAGAAGGAGGACGCGGGGAACATCCCGTGAGTTCGGCTCGTGGTGCTGCGGAGCCGGGCTTTACTGCGGGCCGAGGCAGCGCCGCAGAGCCGGGATTCACCGCGGTCGGAGTCATCGCGTTGATCGGCTCCGCGCTTCTCTTCGGACTCGCCGCGCTGTCGAAGGAGAGCGCGATCGGATTGGGACTGCTTCTGGTGTTCCATGCGCTCGCAGCCCGACACGGTGACCGGCAAACGGGAATCGCGTCCGTGCCTGAAGCACGCAAGCAGACCAGCAGACCCGGGGAACGGTCCGCGCACTCGTCGGCGGATGTGAATAGCATGGAAACAGCGGCCGGGTCCTCCCGGCGATGGTGGATCGCGGCGTGCGCGTGGGGCGCGATCCTGGTCGGGATCCTGCTGTTGCGCGCGAGCGTGCTCGGATCGGTCGTGGGGCTGGAGCAGGTTTCGCGGACCGACAATCCGCTCGTCGATTCCCCTCCTCTCGAGCGAATCGTGACCGCGCTCGGCATCCAGGGATGGGCGCTCGGGAAGCTGCTCGCGCCGATCCGGCTCTCCGCCGACTACAGCTACGCGCAGATCGTGCCGGGCACCTTTTGGATTGCCCTCGGCCTGTGCGTAGTGATGGCCGGAATCGCGGCGGCCATTTACCTCTGGAAGCGAAACGACGAGCCGCTCCGCTGGGGCGCCGCGCTCCTCGTCGCGAGCGGCCTCCTCACCGCGAACGTCATCTTTGCGATCGGCACCGTCTTCGGCGAGAGGCTGACCTACCTCCCTTCGGCAGCGTCGCTCTGGGGAATCGCCGTGCTCGGCGCGCGCGGCTTCCGAGGTCCGCTGCGCGTTGCGGGAATCGCGCTGCTCGCGATCTATCTGCTCGCTCTGAGCGTGCGCACCGGACTGCGCGGAGCCGATTGGGAAAACAACGTCTCGCTTTTCCGCGCCGCATCCCTGGCCTCTCCCCGATCGGTCAAGGTGTGGACCAACCTCGCGTTCAGTTTGGCGGACCAGAAGCAGCTCGAGCCCGCTCTGGAAGCGGCTCGCCGCGCGGAGCAGATCGATCCTCACTATGCCGGCGCGCACCTCGCTCTCGGATCGATCCTCAATCAACTCGGTCGTCCTGCCGACGCGATGCCCTATTTGCGGAGGGCGGACGACCTTCCGGGACAGCGAGGCTTCGACGCGACTCTCGAGCTCGGCAACGCCTATCTCCTGATGAACGAAGGCGTGCGAGCCGAATCGATCTTCGTGGCCGCTCGTGCGATCGGAAGAACCGATCCGGAGGAACGGTGCTTGATCGGACTCGCTTCCGCGCAGGCGCTGCAGGAACGATGGTCCGAGTCGCGTGCGAGCTGGAGCCAGGCCGCGCGGCGCCGGCCCCAAGACTCCGCGATCCGGCAGAGATTCGCCTATGCGCTCTGGCAGGATGGAGCGATCGACAGCGCGGAGGTAGCCTACCGGGAAGCACTCGGTCTCCAACCGGGTGACGCTTCGATTCGCAACGATCTCGCCTGGTTCCTGGTGCAGACCGGAAGGGATTCGGAAGAAGCTCTCGAGCTCGCCGAAGCTGCCTTCACCGACGCTCCGACCGCGAACACGGCCGATACGGTCCTGGAAGCGCGGCTCGCCGTCTCCGGGTGCGAAGGCGCGTCACGCTGGGTAGACTCGCTGCGCGGCGGGGCGGAACCGGAAATACTCGATGCGCTCGTGGAAAAGCTCGCGGCGCGGTGTGGAACCGACGGCAATGGTGGTTGATGGGAGGTGGACGTGAGTCGTGAGGACACGGGAGCAGGACGGCCAGGCGCGCGCCGGCGGCATCGATCGAAACGAGCGCGCGGACGAGGCTTTCCGTTCCTCCTGGTCGCGGTCGCCCTCCTGCTCCTGGGGATGCGCATCGTCGTGGCGCAGTCGCTGGCCGGAAGCCCTCTCCTCATCCAGCCGGTGCTGAACGACGCGTCGTATCAGGCGCAAATCGCGCAGATCGCGGATCCCGCCGCAGGCCGGAGCGAGCTTCCACGCGGCTCTCTCCTCTACGCGCACATCGCCTCCTGGATTCCGGGCGCGGGAGAAGGCGATCCCACCATCCTGCGGTATGTGCAAGCGTGTTTCGACGCGCTCGCCGCGCTGCTGCTCGCGCTCTGGGCCTACCGCCGCGGAGGGCGTGCCGCGGGCATCGCGACGCTGGCGCTTTACGCTTTCGATCCCCTCGGAGGATTTTTCGCTGCTCGCGTCATTCCGATCAGCTTCGTAACCGCGGTGCTGGCCGCCGCGCTCCTCTTGCTGGAAGACGCGCGCGGTCGTGTCTCGCCGATCGCGCATCACGTCGCGCTCGGATTGCTCCTGGCTCTCGGATTCCTGCTCGAGCCGCTGCTCTTCACGATCTTGACCGCGCTGATCGTCTGGCAAACGTCGCGCGAGGCGGCTGGGCGGGAGACGCCGGTAGGCGCAAGCAAACGAGGCGCCGGCCACGCGATCCTGCGCGCGGTTCCGCTGACCGTTCCGCTCCTCCTCGCGGCTCTGGCGCTTTCGATGCGCAACGATGGTCTGCGCGACGGAGGATGGACTCTCTCCTGGGGAAGCGGGCATTCGGCTCATCAGGCGGTGCATCCCGAGACCGGCGGAACTCCGCGAGGGCTCGAACCGCCCAGTTGGGAGTCGGAAGGCTCGATCCGCACGCACGTGTGGGAAGCTCTCGGGCGCGAAGGCACCAGCTACGACGTCTACCGGTTCTACGCCACCCGCGCCTTCCAACAGGTGATCGAGCATCCGGTCGCCACTCTCGGAGTGCTCCTTTCCAAAGCCGTCTCGACGGTCGGAGCGTGGCCGGTGCCCGATGAGCTCTCCGCCACGTTTCTGTTCGGAGAGCGCGCTCCCATCGCTCGCCACGGCGCGTTTTCCTTCGCGATTTTGTTCGCCCTGGGAGCGGCCGGCTGGTGGTGGAACCGGACCCGCCGGGAAGATGCGCAGGCGGGGGGCGGAGAGGCGGCCCCGCGCCGGCGCTCCGTCGTCGAAATCGGGCTCATCGCGATCGCGATCGCGTGCTTGCTGGGCCCGACTTCTGCGGCCGCTCGGCAGCCGGCGATTCCGCTCCTGGCGGCGCTCGGTGGACTCTGGATCGGCGCGATGTTCGCGGCCGCATCCCGGCGATATGCGCTCTCCATGCCCACGCTCGCGATCGCCGCGGGCGCGCTCCTCATCTCGCTCGCCGCGGGCGCCCTCGCGCCGTCGCGCGCGCTGCGCAATCCCTCGGAAGACCTTCGGCTGGTCGCGTCGAACTTCGTGCAAAGCGGCAGTTGGGGGCAGGCGATCCCGCTCCTGGAGAGCTCGATTCGGGCTGATTCGCTCAACCTCGAATCCCGCGTGCTCCTCGCTCGCGCCTATCAGAACGACGGCCTGCTCGATGCCGCCGCCGAACAGCTGGAGATCGCGCACGCTGCGGACTCGCTGCACGTGGGCGCGCTCACCCAGCTCTCCGCGCTCGCGATGGTGCAGGGCGACGCGCTACGGGCGATCGCGCTCATGAATGCCGCGGTCACACAGCATCCGAACAATCCGCTCTACCTGAATGAGCTCGGACAGATGCTCCTGCGCACCGGAAACATCCCCGCCGCGCAGACCCTCTTCCGGCGCGCGCTCCAGGTCAAACCGGACTATCGCGTCGCTTCCGACAATCTGCAGGTCGTCGAGACGATGCTCCGGCGAGCCGAGCAACAGATCTATCCGCCCGAGATGCGTCTCGCGCCGGACGATCCGTTGAACCTGCAGGTGCCGATCGTCGTGCGCATGATGGAACAGGAGCAGTGGTCACAGGCAGACAGCCTCATCGCGATCGCCGAGTCCGAACGCGGCGACCTCGTCCTACCCCACTGGCTCCGCGCCGCCTACCACGCGCGCCGCGGCGAGCCCGCCGCCGCCATCACCGCTCTGGAGCGTTGCGACCGCCTCGCTCCTTGCCGCCCCGCAATCGTCGAGCTCCTCGCGACCATGCGAACCCAAAGCGGCGATCGAAACGGCGCCATCCGCCTGGTCGAAGGCTGCCTCGCCACCACCACCGACGACCCCGAACGCCAAACCGACCTGCAACGCATCCTAAAACAGCTCACATCCCCCACCC
>CAMPIC010000270.1 GCA_946886185.1 uncultured bacterium | reverse complement strand
TAAGGCCCATTGCGCCGATGGTACTGCACTCGTGAGGGTGTGGGAGAGTAGGTCGCCGCCGGGATCTTTTTCATAACGGAAAGCGGGTCAGGCCCTGGTTTGATCCGCTTTTTCTTTGTCGACGCAGTTCAGTACAAGACGGGTAGCGGAAAGTATGGCCAAGCGAAGCAAGATCGTCCGGAACGAACAGCGGCGCAAGCTCATCGATCGGCATCGGGAGCGGCGCGCCGAGCTCAAGGCGAAGATCATCGATCCGAGCCTGTCCCTGCGCGAGCGCGAAGAAGCCTCGGAACGGCTGCGCAAGCTCCCCCGGGACTCGTCCGCGACGCGCCTCCGGAATCGTTGCTCGCTGAGTGGGCGCCCGCGCGCCTACTATCGGAAGTTCGGCCTGTCTCGAATCGCGCTCCGCGAGTTGGCGTTGCGCGGCGAGCTTCCCGGCGTCGTCAAGGCGAGCTGGTGAGAGGGATCCAATCATGAAGGAAGGCATTCATCCGACCTACCGGCTGGTCATCTTCAACGATGTCTCCTCCGGATTCCGGCTCCTGACCCGTTCCACGATCCAGACCAAGGACACGGCGACCTGGGAAGACGGCAAGCAGTACCCCAGCTACAACGTCGAAATCTCGAGCGCTTCGCACCCGTTCTTCACGGGCAAGCAGGTGGTGGTCGACACCGCCGGCCGAATCGAGAAGTTCCGCCGCCGCTACGGAATGCAGGACAAGACCGAGTAATCCTACTCCGGCGTCCCTCGTGAACTAATTGGAGAGCCCTTCGGGGCTCTCTTCGTTTTTTGAAGTCCTGCGTTCGACACACCCTTCCGGCTCCGCTCCTCGTGCGGCGATTGACCATGCTGCGAGCGACGGGATTCCCGGCTATCCTGGGACGGTCGTGATGCTCGTGAGCTCTAGCGCAAAGTCCGGCCGTGGCGCATGATCCGACCTTCGATGACGTGACCCTGCGATCGGGCACTGACTCGATCCGCGAGGTCGAAACCGAATAGCCGTTTCGAAAACAAGGTTCCGAGACCGGCATTTCTGAGGGGAACCTAACCGGCATTTCTGAGGGGAGTCGAAGGAGATGTTGTTAGAAGCGTTCAAGGAGCTGTTGGAACAAAGCCAGGAAGCCAAGAAGGGGCTGACGTTCTACGTCGGCGGCCAGACGATCGCGGGATACGTCCTGAGGATCCGGGACGACGGCGCGGTCGTCGAGGTGCGTAACCAAACCAACTCGTGCATCGCGATCCGCATGGATCGGGTCGATGCAATCGCCGCGAGCTGATGCCGAGGACGAGTTCGACCCGAACACTTTCCCGCCCCGCGCGGAGTGCAAGACCTCAGAATCGGAGTGCTAAAATGCCCGTCCGCGAACTCGCGTCCCCGAGTATTGAGGTGCACGGCGGCCAGCTGGGACGGTGGGGCGTGGAGGCGCACATCGGCGCTTTCCCGCGCCGGAGCGCGATTCTCGCAGGGGTAGTGCTCTTCGCATTGTGGGCCGCAGCGGAACGTGCATCGGCCCGGATCCTCGAAGAGCCCAGTGGCGAGGGCGTCGCCACAAGTCCCGAGGCCGCAGTGGCGCGCGAGTTCATCCAGTACTTGTTCACGCCCGGTACGGACATCGCGACTGCTTCCGTCGCACAGACGAGGTGGCTTACCCAAGCGTTGGATGCAGAGCTCGATGAAGCGTACCGCCGGTGCGCCGAAGCTGCGGCCGCGCATCCGGATGAGCGCTACGATCTTCCGTCCAATTCCGACTTCTACGATTCCTGGGATCCACCGACCACGTTTCGCCTTCTCGGCTCCCGCATCTACGGAACGCAGGCGTTCGTCGATGTCGAGTATGGATGGGGCCCGGAGACGAACTATCCGGGGGACAGGCGCACGATCTCCTATGTGATGGCACTCACGGACGGGATGTGGAGAGTCGATGATGTCCTCACGATTCGCGGCGAATTCGCCTCGCCAGGATCATTGAGCGCTGCCCTCCGCGACATGCCGCGATAACGGTAGACCATCGCAAGTTCCTGGACCCATTCGCGCTTCCACCCACCACCACCTACCCGCGCGTCTCCAGTTCGAAGTAGAAGGTCCGACCCGGCAGCGGATATCCGTCGATGTCCTGGATGCGGATGTCGCTCCAGTTGCGCGCCTCGAAACGGATCGTTGCGTGGCCGTCCAGGAGCGTGCGCGCAATCTCGAAGTCGTGGGTGGCGAAGCCGCCTAAGCGCTTCTCCGCGGTGTTGTAGCGGTCGCGATAGGATCGGCCGCGCGTGGCGAGCCCGTATGCAACGTTCCACGGACCGCGCTCCAGGCCGAATCGCGTGTACGACTCGCTTTCCGGAAGATTGGGGAGCCGTTTTCCGCGATAGGTGCGGCTCGCGCTTCGGTCGAATGCCTCTTGCCAGGTATGTGCGGCTTCGATCCTCAGCTCGATCCGCGCGGGCAGGGAAACGGAAGCGAAGAGGCTGCTCTCGATCCCTCGCGACCAGGAGCGCCCCAGGTTGTGGGCCTTGATCGTCCTCTGGCTGTTCTGGAGCCAGACGATCTTGTCCCCGGTGAGACTCTCGAAGTAGACGACTTCCAGTTGTGCTCGCCTGCCGGGCGTCACCTGAATCCCGGCATCCCATTGGAGACCTCTCTCCGGCGCGAGCGCGGGGTTGCCGTCCTGCCATCCCGCCTGTCCGAACAATTCGTGGAAGGTGGGATAGCGAGAGAAGTGAGAGCGATTGCCTTTAAGCGCGAGTCGGGGAAGCACGTTCCAGCGCCCGCCATAGGACGCGCCTTCGAATCGATGGTGGCGGGTCGGGCTCGCCATCGGCTCTCGTCCGAGCACGACCGGTCCGGCGAAGTTGTCGCGGGCGTGATCCCAGCGATAGCTCCAGTCGACCAGGACGCGACGCCACCCTTGCTGATGGGTGAGCACGACCGAGCTCGATCGCCGGGAACGGGTGAATCCGGTCGCTAGACGCAGCTCATCGCGAGGCGTCCACTCTTCCGTTTCTTCCGAGGCGAGCAGTCCGAACCGTGCCTTCGCGGGAACGAAAGGAAGCTCGAGCGAGACGCTCTTGGCTTCGCGCTCCGTGCGACTTGCTTCGTCCACGCGCCGCAGACCCACCTCGCCGCGCAAATTCTCGAACCGTTCCACGGATTCGCCGGTCCGGAACCGCCCGTCGATCACAGGTCGCCCGAGCGAAGCGGCGCCTCCGGCCCAGCGTGGGCTGAAATGGACGCCCCATTGCTGCGACTCCGAGGTTCGCGAGGTGTGGACCTGCTCCGTCTGGATCGTTTCCGTGCCCGGAACGCCGCGGCGGTCACTCTGATGCTGACTCGTGAAATCGAGGCGCAATCCGTCTGCCGGCTGTAGGTTCGATTTGATCAGCCAGGACGACTCCCGAAACGCGTTGTTCTCGCGCGACATTTCCCGGTCGTCCTCGGGATTCTGCATGGTGCCGTTTCGATTCAGATACGCGAAGTCGCCGACGCTCTCGCGCTGTTGCCCGGAGACGAGGACTCCCCAGGGTCCGACCTGGCCGCCCCATTGACCCCGCGCGGCGTAGGTGCCGAAGCTGCCCGCTCCGATCGCGACCCGCAGAGGAGTCCGCAACGTCACGGGCGTGTGGAGCGCGATGGTCCCCGCGGACGCAGGACCCGGAACCAACGCGCTGCGGGCGCCGCGGAAGATCTCCGCGTACTCCAAGTTGGCGATCGGGAGGAGCGACAGGTTCGGGATTCCCATGCTCGCGCCTCCCACGGGAAATCCATCGAGCAGCACTTGCAGTTGTTGGGGGCCCGAGGCGCGGATGCTCGCGGTGGTGAACGAGCCGAAGCTGCCATAACGATGCACGTGCACCCCGGCGATGCGCGTGAGCAGATCACCGAGCTCGCGCGACGCCGGAACCGCCGCTCCGAGCGGCACGAAGGTCGCGAACGGCACTCCCTCCGCGAGACGCTCGCGGACGCCGGGGGAGAGGCCGATGACGTCGACGGTATCGACCACGCCCGGCCAGAAAGGAACCTCGGGGACACCGGATGCGGACACAGGCGCGACCGGGGTCGATCGCGGCGATTCCGGATCCGGCGTGCCGGCGCTTACGTCTGCAAGATCGAGCGTCGGCGCGAAGAGCGAAACGAGTATGACGGCGCAACGGGCGGCGCCGAGCGACGTGGAAAAACGCGGAGACCGCATGCCGAACCTCCCCCTCGAAGGTCTGGACGCTATCCCGGGGGTCGGTCTCCTGGCTCGCGGGTCGTCCTACTTCCCGAATCTTCCCAGCCGGTGAGGCCAGTGATTATCTCGGGATTCGTCGCCGCTGACAGTGGCGGGGCCGCGCCGGGTTCGCACCGGCGAGCGGTTGACCGCACGGGTCTTTGGACAAGCGTTCGATCTGAAAGCTCTCGCAAGGTAGGCAAGTTGGTTTCGCGGGTCAAGAACCGGCGCCTCGGATGGCTCCATCCCCTCCAAAACCCACCGACGTTCGGCCGCCTGAGGCGCATCCCGTTCAGCCTCGATCAGGGTTCGCAACGCACTACCAGCCGGTCCGTGGTCTCGGGAGCGAGCACGAAGAGGCTGGCGTTTGCCGTACCGGGATCACTCGTAGCCCGGCACGTTTTCCCCCAGGATGATGTCCCGTCGAACGCGCCAGACCCCGTCGTCCCCTTGCACGGGATGCGTAACTCCCGATCCGCCGCGGAATAGGAAGCGCTTTCGAATGGCGTCGGTCAGGAGCTCGTCGTCGTCGAAAAGGACGTCGTCGATCCAGTAGGTGCCCTTTCCGGGCTCGATCACGTGCATGTGGATGTGGGCAGGCTCGATTCCGTTCGGATAGTGGCGAGGCCGAATCGTGTCGAACCGGTACATTCCAGTGCGATCGGTGCGCGCCCAACCCCGAAGCCTGCCGTGACGGGTCGTGCTCCGCGGGTAATGGCCGGAGTCGTCGGTGTGATACGCGTAGACCACGATCCCGGAGGCGGGGCTCCCGTCCGACATCTGCACCATCCCCTCGAGGATCAGGGGCTCTCCTCTCTCCTCGAGGGGCGCGATGCGAGCGCGTTCGGAGATCTGTTCCGGCT
>CAMPIC010000269.1 GCA_946886185.1 uncultured bacterium | reverse complement strand
GCCGCGCGTGAGGGGGGCGCTGATTCTGGAGGCGCGCAACCTTGGCGCCGGCGGCGCGCGGTCGAAAGTCGAGAACATCTCGCTGCGCCTGCACGAAGGCGAAATCCTCGGGATCGGCGGAGTCGAAGGCAATGGACAGACGGCGCTGGTGCAGACGCTTCTGGGACACCTGGAGCGGCACGCGGGAACGATCGCCTATCGGGGCGTGATTCGATCCGCCGCGCAGCTGCGGGCGATGCGCGCGAGCACGGCCGTCATTCCCGAGGACCGTCACGAAGAAGCATTGATGCTGCGCCGCTCTCTCGCCGACAATACGGTGCTCGGCCTGCACCAGCGGGCTCCGTTTTCGCGTCATGGCTGGGTGAATCGATCCGCCATCGAAGATCATGCGAAACGGCTGGTCCAGGAATATGGAGTGCGGCCGGCGGATCTCGATCGGACGGCGGGCGCGCTTTCTGGAGGAAACCAACAGCGACTCGTGGTCGGGCGCGAGCTGATGCGCGATCCGGATCTCCTCATTGCGGTGCATCCGACGCGGGGAGTTGATCTGGCGGCGACCGGGTTCCTCCATGCGCGGCTGCTCGCGGCCCGCGATCGGGGCAAGGCGATTCTGCTGGTGAGCGCCGATCTGGCCGAGCTGTTCGCGCTCTCCGATCATGTCGCCATCCTCTACCGCGGACAGATCGAGTACGAAGCGGACCGGTCCGACCTCGAGATCGTGCGCGCGCAACGCGCCCTACTCGGATTGGAAAGGACTGTTGGCGCGTGACGATGTCGACTGCGCCGGAATGGAGCATTACGCCTTCCAGCCATACGTGGCGGCGGCGCTGGGTGCGCGAGCTCGCTCCCGGGTTTCTCTCGATCGCGATCGGAATGCTGCTCGGAGGCGCGATCGCGGCATCGCTCGGCGTGTCGCCCGGCCGCTTCTATGGCGAGCTCTTCTCCGGCACGCTCGGTTCGGGATTCGGCCTCGGACAGGTGCTCTATCGCGCCACGCCGCTCCTCTTCACCGGACTCTCGGTGACGATCGCGTTTCGCGCGGGACTCTTCAACATCGGAGCCGAGGGACAGATGGCCGTGGGCGCGCTCGCCATGGGATGGGCGGGCGCATCGGCGAACTGGCCGCCGGTGGTCGGAGTGATCTGCGCGCTCGCCGCCGGCGCTTTCGGAGGCGCGCTTTGGGGCGCGATTCCGGGCGTGCTCAAAGCGCGCACGGGCAGTCACGAAGTGATCGTGACCTTGTTGCTCAATTTCGTCGCCTTCGCGCTGGTGAACTACGCGCTGGTTCAGGAACTGGCGCTCCCTGAAACGGTGCGCACTGCCGAGATCGCGGAGGGCGCGCGACTCGCGCGGCTGGACTCGTGGATCCCGGCGTTCCGGGGGAGTCCGGTCAGCGGCGCGCTCCTGCTCGGCATCGCCTTCGCGATCCTGCTTCATGTCTGGCTCGCCCGGAGCAGCGCGGGATTCTCGCTTCGCGTGCTGGGAGAGGGGACGAAGACGGCACGATACGCGGGCATTTCGGTGGAGCGAGGCGTTGCGCTCGCGATGTCGGGCGCGGGAGCGTTCGCCGGTCTGGCGGGATGTGCGTTCATCCTCGGGTTCAAACACTACTTCGAGGAGGGACTGACGAGCGGTGCGGGCTTTCTCGGAATCGGCGTGGCGCTCCTCGCGCGCAATCGCCCGCTCTGGATCCTCCCGGCGGCGTTGTTCTTCGGAATGCTGTCGTTCGGGGGACTGGTCATGAACCGGCTCGTACCGCGCGAGCTGCTCGACGTGCTGCAGGCCGTCATCATCCTTCTTTTCATTACGTTCGACCGCGCCTTCGCGGAACGAGAGACGCGTTGATGGGTGGCGCGCCGGTCACGATCGCGAAGCCGATGGCTATCGCCAGACCCAAGGGCGCGCCGATGGACGCATCGGTCCTGATCGCGGAACGGGAGACACGCTGATGGATTCCGCTCCCGTCGCCTTCGCGCTTGCCTTCGTGGCGCAGCTGCTCCGGATCTCCGTTCCGTATGCGCTTGCCGCAGTCGGAGGCGCGTTCTCCGAACGCGTCGGCGTGATCAACATCGCGCTCGAAGGGATCCTCCTGGCGGGCGCGTTCGGAGGCGCGTTGGTGTCGCTCGCCACCGGCAATCCGTGGTGGGGCGCGCTCGGGGGCGTGGCGGCCGGAGCGCTCCTGGCCGCGCTGCATGCGGCGGTCACGGTGTGGGGCAAGGCGGATCAAATCTTGTGCGGGCTCGCGCTCAATCTGCTCGCGCTGGGAGCGACGCGCGGACTTCTCAAAGTGCTCTACGGCAGCGCGAGCAACTCGCCGCGAATCCCGGGGATCGAGCCGATCGTCGCTTCCTCCTCGGCGCTGACGAATGTCCTGACTCATCCGCTCTTCCTTCTCGCGGTCGCGCTGGTGCTGCTCGCGCACTGGGTGCTGTTCCGCTCCCGCTGGGGGCTCGAGCTTCGCGCCGCGGGTGACGGTCCACGGGCGCTGGACGGAGCCGGCATCTCGGTCACGCGCACGCGAATCTACGGCGTGCTTCTCTCGGGGGCCTTCGGTGGATTGGGTGGCACCTGGCTCGCGATGGAGCAGCACAGCTTCAGCGATGGAATGTCCAACGGAAGGGGCTACATCGCACTTGCCGCCATGATCGTCGGGAAGTGGAAGCCGATGGGAGCGGCGATCGCGTGCCTCCTCTTCGGCGCCGCGGAGACGCTGCAGATCCGCATTCCAGGTGACCAGGTTCCGACCCAGCTCTTGCAGGCGCTGCCGTATCTGCTCACCATCGTGGTGCTCGCGGGGTGGATCGGACGCGCGACTCCGCCGCGCGCTCTCGGTGTTCCGTATGATCGGGAAAGTGGTCCGGCGATGTGACCGAACCGAACCTCTCCGCGCAGAGCTGAATGCCGACGCGCGAACGGAGAACGAACCGTAGGGCAGAAGAGGCAAAGCGTTGCGTCTGGCAGAGAACTGAAGGACGACGGGCTTCGCAAGCCAGAACCGAACCCGCCAGCGACACAAGTACGCGACAGAAAGGCGAACGATGGACAGATCCGATCCCGCTTCGTCCAACAGCCCGATCCGTGGTCGCGCCACTGCCGAAACGCCGCCTGGTGCTTCATCCATCCGGCCGACGACTGGTCCTCGTATCGTCGACGCCTGGCCGCCCCCCTCGCTGGTGGAATCGATCGAACGCGAGCTCGGCCCGCATCGAAGCCGCGTCGCGTTGGTGCTCGGAAGCGGGCTGGGCGGGATCGCCACGTCGATGCACATGCACTGGTCGGGAGACGCCGCGCGCATGCCCGGCTACCCGATGTCGAGCGTGGCGGGGCACGAAGGGCGTTTGATCTTCGGACGACTTCCGAGGATGCGTTCCGGAGAGAGTCCGTCGCATGGACCGTGGATCTGGGTCGTGCAAGGGCGCGTCCATCTCTACGAAGGACACGCTCCGGAGACAGTGACGCGCTACCTGCGCCTCCTCCATGCCCTCGGCGTGACCACGCTCGTGCTCACCAATGCCGCGGGGTCGGTCGATACGCGCGTGCAACCGGGCGATCTGGTGCTCGCCGATGACGCCATCTCGATGTTCCACCGTCCGCTCGCGCCCGCACGCACCGGACCGCACGCGTCGCTATGGCAAAGCCGCGCGTCGGCGTTGAGCGATCCGCGTTTGATTGAGCTGGCCGAGGAAACGGCGAGCGCGCTCGGGATCGCGCTGCAGCGTGGAGTGCTGGTCGGTTCCCTGGGACCCTCCTACGAGACGGCCGCGGAGGTGCGTGCCTGGCGGCGTTTCGGAGGTACGGTCGCCTCGATGTCGACGGTTCCCGAAGCCGTGCATGCGCGCGAGCTGGGGATGAACGTTCTGCTCTTCAGCCTCGTGACCAACCTCGGGACCGGGCTTTCACCACAACGACTGTCGCACGCCGATGTCGTCGCGACCGCCGATCGCGCAGGAGTCCGCCTGGGGACGCTCCTGACCGAGCTCACGTTCCGATTGGGGGAAAGCGACCGATGAGATCGTCCCCTGAGAGAGAAGGGGAGACACCGCTCACGTACCGTACCGAGTAGGCGGTCAATCGTCGTCGGCGAGGGCGCCGGCGCCGCGGATCACGATCTGCCCGCGCTGGACGCGCACGTCGATGTCCTGGCTTCCGCGATGGGAAAGCAGATAGCGCGAGAGTGGGTTGAAGAGCCGCTCCTCCAGCGTCCGATTGAGGAACTTGGCGCTCCCCCCGACACAGGAGTTCTCCGGGATCAACTCGTCATAGACCGCGTCGGCGATGCGGATCTCTTTCCTCCTCCGCTGCATCCGGGCGAGCACCTGATGCACCTTGTAGCGGGCGATCTCGCGCACTTCCGGCGCGGTCAGGGGAGGGAGCTCGATCACTTCGTTGAACGCGTCGAGGAGGTCCGCGCTCACGTAGCGCTCGAGCTGCACGCGCCGCTGCTGCTCGACCGAGCGCGAGGGACGCCCGAAGCCGATCTCGCCGGGAGCGAGGTCCTCTCGAGTGAGGTGCATCGTCACGAAGATCACGCTCTTGCTGAAGTCGACCACTCCGAGCATGTCCTCGATCCGTCCGCGATCGAGGATTTGCAGGAGCAGCCGCTGGAATGCCGGATGCGCGCGCTCCAGACCCCGCAGGAGCACGACCGCCTCCGGATTCTCGCGAATGGGGGAGGTGAGCAGACCTTCCATGTAGTGCCCCTCCGCTCCCGGAATCGTCGTGACCGCCAGCTTGGCGAGATCTTCCTCGTCGTCGATCTCTCCCAGATCGACCGAGACCACCGCGGTGTCATCGCCATAGAGAACCTGCGCGAGGGAATGCGCGATCTCGTTCTTGCCCACACCGGGCGGGCCGAGCAGCAGGAACGATCCGTCCGGACGCTCCGCGCGAAACTTGAGCTGACTCTGCCGGATGCGGATGACGCGCGCGATTTTCTCGATCGCCTCGGACTTGCCCACGATCCGTCGGCTGAGCCCTTCTTCGAGATGGAGCAGGGTACGCGCGCGACGCGGCGAAGTCTCGGCGTACTCGTGTGGAACGCGAGCGCCCACTGAAGGGTTTCTGTTCGCTGAGGATCGTCCTGAT
>CAMPIC010000268.1 GCA_946886185.1 uncultured bacterium | reverse complement strand
GCGAGTTGCAAGAACGGTTCGAGAACGCCGCGGCGCCGTGGAAGCTGAGGGCGCAAACCGATTTTGCAAAAATGGTGGGGTTGGCGTGGGGGCGGCCGGGGATGATCGGAGCGATACGGAACGCGACGGCCCCTGCGACGCCTCGCCGGACGTCGACCCTGGAGCCGCGGTCAGAGACCCGGAACGTCGAATCGGAACTCGGGATCGATTTCCCGGATCTCGGAGACGAGCTGCTGCATGCGCGAGCGGGACTCTTCCTTGGACGGATCCTGCTTCCATTCGAGGTAGAGATCGAGCAGAGCGTCCTGCTTTTTCCGGACCTCCTCCTCGCGCTGCGATTCGTTCACCACTCGCTCGAGGTGGTAGATCTCGCCGCGCGAGAGTCGCTGCAGCAGGTCGAGATACTCTCCGCGCATGTGGGCCAGGATTCGCAGGTACTTGTCGAATCCCTGACTCAGCTTCTCCAGCACTTCGCTGATCGCCTGGTTCCGGCCGTGCAGCTTCTGGCTGTAGGAGTAGGCGAACCGGTAGTAGGTGCGCCCGCGTCCGATGTGCGCTTCCTCGCTCGGCCGGAGATGCAGCCTCTCCGGAGTGGCCGGGGGGGAGGGAAGCCCGTCCGCGAGATGGAGATCGGGATTGTCGAAGATGCCGAGCGACACCAGCAGGAAGTCCGCGTTGGTCTTGTAGAGCATGTACTTGAGCCGGGCATCGCGGGAATCCGAAAGCCGGTGGAACACCTCGGTGTCGTACTTGCTGAGGTACGGGCGGGCGCGCTCGATGAAATCGGGTTGGATGAACGAGTTGAGGAGATGCGCGATGTAGACGTTCACATCCTCGTCGTAGTAGTCCTTGTTCGAGACCAGGCCCGTTTCCATCCTGCTGTAGAGCAGGCACTTCATCATGAAGAGATAGGTGGGGCGGAGGTCCCGATCGGTCGTCGGCAATTCCAGGTAGTGCTCTCTCGCCGTCACGTGTGAACTCCCGTCATCGCGCGCTACACCGGAGATTCCCCCTGTGGTACCCTTTACCGGTCGGGGGCCGATCAGCGCGATTGCAGCAACGCGTGTGCCAGGATTGATCCCGGAGAGTGGACGTCGGGGGCTCCCTTCAGGATACGCCTTCCATCGTCCTCTCCGCATGCATTCCCCCTCGCGCCGATGAGTTCCTCGTGATTGCATCCTGCAGTGCAGCGCGCGCTTCCCGTGCAAAGCGCCCCGTTCGGCGGAGGAATCGGGATGAACGGTTCGCACCCTCGCTCCGACGCCCCTCCGCGAGGGAGTCTGCGTCTCCGTCTCGCGATCTGGGTCGCGCTTCCGGTGTTGGTGCTCGGGACGAGCTACTTCCTCTTCGTGGAATACGTCCTGGAGAGCCAGGGTCTGGGCGTGGAGGGAGTGCGGATCGCCCTCCGGATCGGTGGAGCCGCCCTCATCGCGATTTCGCTCGTGCTCGCGGCGGCCTGCGGCTTTCTCATCGCGGACAGGGTCTCACGGCCGATCCGCGCGTTGCTCCGTCTGGCGGATTCCGGAGAGCTCACCAGCGGCCGATCGGTCTTCCTCCACAATCGCGACTGGGAAGTGTTCCAGCTCTACCGGAAGGTGAACGCTCTCGTACAGCAGAACCAGGCGGGCGCGAAGGCGCTGGCGGAGCTGGAGTCGCAGCGCACCAGCATCGATTGCCTCCGGCAGGAGCTGCAGCGTACCGCCCAGCACGGAATCGCGCTCCCCGTCTCCCTGGCGGAGCCCGGTAGGCTCGAGCCGATCCTCGAGGTGATGGAAGCCAACCGGACGCGGCTGCTCTCGTTCTTCACGGAGCTGCGGGAGCGAGTGGAAGAGCTGCGCGCGGAAGCGGAGCAGCTTCGAGGGCCGCTCGACCGAATCGCCGAGGAGACGCTCACTCCCGAATCGACCAACGGGCACGGTCCATCCTCGCCCCGAATGGAATCGGTTCTCCAGATGCGCAACTCCTTGTCGCGGCTCCGGCGATTGGGCACGGTGTGGAGTCTGGAGGCGGAACGAGCTCGGCCCCCCCAGGCCGGGGAGATCTATCAACGGTTCGCGCGCGAGGTGGACGAGATGGATCGCACCATCGACATCGCGACCCAGGAAATCGAATCGGCGCGGCGCAACGGTCATTCGTCCGAACTGACGCGGATGCTCGAATCGTGGAGCAGCTTGGTGGAGAGGGTGGGGAGTCTCGCGAGGAGGTTGGACGAGGTGAGGGACCGATGAACGAGCGCGAGCTGTGGAAGAGTCTGATCGAAACCTGGATCCGCCATCGAGAAGTCGAGCTCGATCTCCTTCGCCGGCTGGAGCGTTCCTTGGACGAGTCGGCGGACCAGCCGGAGCCACCCACTCCCGCGCCGACGGAATTTGTGGAGCCTCCGTTTTCCGCGCCGATGGAGCACGCGGCACCGTCATCCCCGGCATCGGCGCAACCGATGGAGCCGTCCTCGTTCGCGTCCATGGAACAAGTGGAGCCGTTGCCCTGGGAACCCGCCGTATCTTCGAGTACACCCATCTCGGAGCCCGCACAGGCGAGTGTGGGAGAGACGACCGAGACATCCTCTGAACACGAGACGACCGAGACACCGGCCGAACGCGAGCCCGCCACGGAAAGTGAGACCGAGGATCCGGCCTGGGTGGCGGAGGTGCCGTTGCTGCTGCTCGGGCAGGCGGACACTTGGGTCGGCTTTCCTTGGGATCACGTGGAGCGCGTCGCTCTCTCCGAAGAAGTCGAGCTTCCCCAGGAGAGCGAGTATCGATTCTCCCTGGGAGCGATCTTGCAAGTGGATCGAGAGGAGGAGCCGTACTCGCTCGTCTGGACGCAGGACGGCGGCCCCGCGACGTTGTCGTGCGCACGCATTGGCGGAATCGTGACGATCGACGGGGCGGTGGATCGTTCGATCGATTTCGTGATCCATCCTCGGTCCGAGGGATCCGATCCCCGTCCGGTCCTGCTTTCGCTGGGAGACTTCATCGTCGAAATGCGGTCCCAGCGAAGCGCGCAGACTCCCCCTATTCCCGTGCCTCCAGCGCGAGCGGACGAGTCGTCTTCCGGTGGCAGTGATTCCCAAGATAACGCAGGTGCGATTACGGAGGATGCGGGCGCATTTGCATCTATCGAAGCATCCGATCTTGCCGATGCATCCGATGCGCCGCAGAACGAAGTGGACTCCATCTACGATGCATTACCCGGCAAACCGGAAGTGGCCAGCGATCCGCCTACCGAGGCGGTGAACGCAACTGCTGCTCCCGAGTCGGCGAATGTCTCCGCGCCTTCCGAAACGATTGACTCCTCAGGTTCCTCCGAGACAGTCGAGGCTCGCGATCTTTCGACCTCCGTCGAGGACCCGTGCGAGGAGAACGATCTCGATGCAGGACTGGCGGAGCTCCACGATGAGCAACGAACACCGCTCGACAGCAGTTGCGAAACGGCCTCCGATGAGTCGGCGCGAGCGATCTCTCCGCACGGCGCCGAAGATACCACCGCACGGGGCAGCGCGAACGGCTTGGTGGAGCAGGAAGTGGAAGAGAAGATCCTTCCCAGTCGTTTGAACGGCGGTCGTCGCTCCATTCCGCATGCGCTCGTGGCGGTCCATTATCTCCCGGCGCGTGTCGCGGTCGTGCGGATGCTGCGCAGCGCGGGTTGGAGCGTCGAGGAAGAGGCGCAGCCGCAGAACCTGTTTCGCCGACTCCAGGGGCAATCGCCCGACGTGCTGTTCGTCGAACCTACCGGTCCCTTTTCGGAGTCGGCGCAGGAGAGGCTGCACGAACTGGTCGCGTCCGGCTCTCGCGTCGTGGTGCTCGGATCGCGACTTCGTCCGGGGCAGGCAACCCCTGAAGGAGTTCTCGGCCGGGCTCCCCGACTGCACTTCCCGTTCACCGAGGAAGAATCGCGCGAGCTTCTCGGCTACCTCCGGGTGCCCAATTCGGATCCTCGTCCGACTGCGTAAAATTCCCCATCTCGATTTGAGCCTCCACACCCGGCGTCCGTTCGATGTGGCGCGTTCCCCGAAGAACTCGGAGCGAAGCGCGCAGGAAAGCTGCACGGCCCCTCCCGGTCGCGCGTTCCTCTGGAGATCCCCCTGGCAGGGGCCGAAACCTGGGTAGGAACCTGCCCTTCAGGCGGGATGCCGACCCAGGACGGGGCGGATCCAATCTCTCGATCCAGTTTTTGGAGAAGCCACGTGACGGAAGACATCTCCGCTTCGGAGAACATCGCGCCGGACAAGGCGCGCCGCGAAACGCTGCTGGTGGTCGATGACGACGTGCGCGTCGTGGAACTGCTGCAGATCACTCTGGGCGGGCGCGGCTATGACGTGCAGACCGCGTTTGACGGCGAGACTGCGCTGGAGCAGTTGCTCGCCCATCCGCCCGATCTGGTGGTGCTCGACGTCCGGCTTCCCAAGCGGGGAGGTCTCGACGTCTTGCAAGAGGTCCGGAAAGATCCGCGGATTTCCGACCTGCCGGTGATCCTGATCTCCGCCAACGCCGCCACCGAAGCGCGTCTCCAGGGATTGCGATTCGGGGCCGACGACTACGTCACCAAGCCGTTCTCGCCTCGCGAGCTCATCCTTCGGGTCCGCCGGATCCTCGACCGCTCGCGCGATTGCACCCTCTTGCGATTGCGCAACCAGGTGCTCGAGGCGGAAGTGCGCAAGAGCCGGGACACGCTGCTGCAGATGCAGAACGAGATGGCGGAGAGCTTGAATCGCGTCGGCAATCTGGTCACCAAAGTGTTGGAGCTGCACGAGCCCACCACGCTGGACGAGCTGGTGGAGCGATTCGTGGTGGCGGCGGTGGGCCGGCTCGAGTTTCGCCGCCTGGCGTTGCTTCTCGCAGCCGATCGAGGATGCGAGCTGGAAGTGTCGCGCGGCGTTCCGGAGTCCGCGCGGAGAGGTCTTCGTTTCGCGCGGGACAGCGCGCTCCTCCATCTCGTGCGCACTTTGGGCAGGCCGATCCCGCTGCGCGAGCTGGAAAGCTTTCCCGATGTGCATGAGGAGGTGGGGCGGCTCGCGGCAGCCGGCCTCAGTCTGATCGTCCCGGCGACTTCCGACGGCGAATTTCGCGGAATGCTCGCGTTGGGGGATCGTTCGGGCTCCCGAC
>CAMPIC010000267.1 GCA_946886185.1 uncultured bacterium | reverse complement strand
GGAGACGAACGTGCTTCCCAGCGCGATCGGGCGCCTCGGTTGGGCGCCGGTGGCGGGACTGCGCTTCGGGGCCTCCGGTTCGGCAGGTCCGTACTTGCCGAAGAACGTGGAAGGCCATGGCGATCCGTTCGGATCGAGCGGCAACGGCCAGGCGCTTCCCGAAGGAAAGGACGCCGAGGACTATCTCCAGGTGTTGTGGGGAGGCGACTTCGAATTGAGCTTCGGCCAGTGGAGCCTCTGGTCGGAGGCGGTCCACAACTATTATCAGTCCCCCTGGTTGCGCTCCGATCTCATCCAGGACGCGTTCTACGTGGAGCTGCAACGCGGCATCGTCCCGGGCCTCGACGCCGCGGTCCGATGGTGCCAGATCCGGCCGCACACCATCCGCAACGCGGCCGGAAACTCGGTCCGCTGGGACGTCCCCGTGCAACGAGTGGAGGCCGGCGCGGTCTACCACGTGTCTCGGGAATTCCTGATCAAGGGGAACGTGCAGATGACCGGCTTCGGGCTGCGCGCCTCCTCGATCGGAGACGAGGTGTTGACGTCTCTGCAGCTGGTCGGGAGCTTCTGAAGGGACGCTTGCACCCCCTTCTCTTGAGATGTAGATTCTCAAGTAGACGTCTGGCAGCCATCTCTGGAAACTCTTTTTATCGGACGCCTTCCCGCGTTGCCTTTTCGTCTTCTGAGATCGCGGGAGTAGTCTCGCCGACGGGACACGATTCTTGCGTGGCAGGTACCGGGGCCGACCGCCTCCGGTGGCCACGACCACCTCTTCCGAACGGGAGGGACCCATCATGATCGAGATCCAAGTGCACGCCCCATCGACCAATGCTTCATTGGCGAGCGAGGCGCTGGAACAGAATCTTGGATTCGGCCGCATCTTCGCCGACAAGATGTTCCAGATGAAATACACGAAGGATCGCGGTTGGCATGACGCGTCGATCGTCCCCTTCGGCAATCTCCAGCTCTCCCCCGCGGCGATGGTCTTTCACTACGGGCAGGAGATCTTCGAGGGTCACAAGGCCTACCGATGGGAGGACGGACGGATCGCGCTCTTCCGCCCGGAGATGAACGCGCGCCGGCTCAACGACTCGACGTACCGGATGAGCATGCCTCAGATCCCGGAGGAAGTGCAGCTCGACGCCACGATGATGCTCGTGAAGCAGCTGGAAGCGTGGGTGCCCAAACAGCACGACGCCTCGCTTTATATCCGGCCCACCATGATCGCGACGGAGGCGAGCCTGGGCGTTCGCCCCGCCAACGAGTACTTGTACTTCATCATTTGCTCGCCGGTGGGGCCGTACTATCCGACCGGCTTCGCCCCGGTGAAGGTGCGCGCCGAGGATCGTTTCATCCGCGCGGTTCCGGGAGGAACCGGCGCAGCCAAGACGGGCGGCAACTACGCCGGCGGCCTTTTCGCGCAGGCCCAGGCCAAGGCGGAAGGGTATCTCGGCGTTCTCTGGCTCGATGCGATCAATCGCCGTGACGTCGAGGAGATCGGCGCGATGAACTTCATGTTCGTGATCGACGGCAAGCTCGTCACCTCGGAGCTCAAAGGCTCCATCCTCGCCGGAGTCACCCGCGATTCGATTCTTGCGATGGCGCCGAACCTGGGCCTCGAAGCGGTGGAACGTCCCACTTCGATCGACGAGATCCTCGAGGGATTGCAGTCGGGCCGCGTCACGGAAGCATTCGGCGTCGGCACCGCCGCAGTCATCACTCCGATCGGCTACATCGGCTACAAAGGAGTCGACCACAAGGTGACCGGAGATCAGGTCGGTCCGGTCGCGAGCCTCATCTACAAGACGCTCACCGACATCCAGTGGGGGCGGATTCCGGACACGTACGGGTGGATGCGAGTCCTTTCCTGACCGCGAGCTGATCGACGTGCGAGCCGATCCGCTCATCCTCGCCGGGGACATCGGCGGAACCAAGACGACCCTCGCTCTCTTCACGCGGCGTGACGGTCATCTCCGACGTCTCCGAGACGGCCGCTATCCCAGCGATCCATCGCGGCGACCCGAGCATCTGCTCGCGGAGTTTCTCGGTCCCGATCGCGCTTCGATTTCCGCGATCTGCCTGGGAGTGGCGGGCCTGGTGGTCGACGGGAGCGTGAACGCGACCAATCTCCCCTGGTCGCTCGACGAGCGCGAGCTTTCGGAGCTCCTCAAAGTGCCGCTCGTCGGTCTCATCAACGATCTGGAAGCCAACGCACGCGGGCTCTCCGCGCTTTCTGCCGAGGATCTCGAAGTGATCCAGGAAGGATCGAGCTCCGGCGCTGACGACGCCGGGAGCGATGCGACGCGGGGCCTGCGCGTGGGAGCGATGATCTCCGCGGGCACAGGTTTGGGGCAGGCGTCCTTCGTGCGGACCGGAGCGCGCGTCATGGTCTTTCCGAGCGAGGCAGGCCATGGGGATCTGGCCCCGGTCGACCGCGACGACCTCCCGCTCTTGCAGGCGCTGTGGCAGAAGTACGGTCACGTCAGCATCGAGCGCGTCCTCTCGGGACCGGGAATCGTGGAGATGTATCACATCATGAAGCAGCTCCCCGGATCGCCGCCCGCGGATCGGGCCGTCGCGGAAGCGATCGCGCTCGAGGAGGATGCCGCGGCGGAGATCACAGGCGCCGCGCTGGAGAGCCGATGCCCCCTCTGCGAGCTCGTCCTCCACAAGTTCGTCCGCTTCTATGGCGCGGAGGCGGGCAATCTCGCGCTCCGCATGCTCGTGTCGGAAGGGATCTACATCGGCGGAGGAATCGCGCCCAAGATCCTGCCGGCGCTTCGCTCGGGCCTCTTTCTCCGCTCTTTCCTGGACAAAGGGCGGATGCGCGGATTTCTCGAAACGGTCCGACTCACGATCGTGCTCAACGAGGAGACGGCGCTCCTGGGAGCGGCGCGGCACGCATTTTCTCTCCTCGACGCCCACGACTAGCGTCTCCCGCATCAAAGGAAAACGTCATCCCGGGGCGGAGACCCGATATACTGACGGTTCGTGCAGGCTCCGGTCCCAACAAGAGCAAGAGGAGGTCAGCGTGCCCTATCCCCAGGAACTCACCGATCCGATGCGTCAGGAATTGGTCCGCATCGGAGTCACTGAATTGCGAACTCCCGCGGAGGTGGACGCGGAAATCGGACGCAAGAGCGGAACGCTCCTGCTGTTCGTGAACTCCGTTTGCGGATGCGCCGCCGGCATGGCTCGTCCCGGCCTGGCCCTGTCGCTCCAGAACGCGATCAAGCCGGACCAGGTCGCCACCGTTTTCGCGGGCGTCGACACCGAGGCAACGGCGCGTGTTCGCAGCTATTTTTCCCAGTATCCGGCGAGCTCGCCGCAGATCGCGCTCTTCAAGGATGGAGAGTTCGTGAGCCTGATCCAGCGTCACCAGATCGAAGGGACGAGCGCTCCGGAAGTGGCCCGGAAGCTGATCGGACTTTACGAAACGCATTGCACGTCGCCGGCGCAGGGGTGAGGAGGAGCGGATGAAGAATGCGCTGGAGGTCCTGGCGGCATTCTCGAAACTCAACTGGAAGACCGACCTCGACGAGTTCGGAAACGGCTCGGCGTACGCTATTGTCGGCGGGAATCGCGAGACGGGAGAGCTGTTCGTCTTCGCGATCCTCCAGAACGCGGCCGCTCCGGCGCACCGTCACGGTCCGGGCGAAGAGTACGGCGAGAAAATCGGGACGTTTTTCGGCGCGATCGAGGACGTCACCGACGACGGTCGTCCGATCGAGGTCGGGCCGGACGACGTCCTCTATCACGCTCCCGGATCGCTCCACCAACCCCGGGCCAAGTTCTGGTTCGGCTACTATCACCAGCCGCGCGGCTCGGAGCTCATCGGACCGAACCATCCCGATTTCGAGCTGGTGCGCGGCCATCGCGCTTGACCGAATGACGGATTCGTTCAGGCGTCCTCTCTGCGTGGTGGCTCGCCCGCCGACAGAGGATCGACGCGCTCCGGTTCGGTCGGTGTGCGGGTGCGCTCTCCCTCCGGAGAGGGGCGCGGAACGCGCTCTGCCGACGCGCTCTGGATCGGGAAGGGATCGGTCCGGCTGCCCGCGTACACGCTCACGTGCGGGAACGGAATCTCGATGCCCTCTTCCTCGAACTCTCGTTTGATCCCCTCCGCGAGAGAGTTGGTCAGCGCGAGCAGGTTGCGATCTCGCCCCCACACGCAGAACAGCAAGTCGATCGAAGAAGCTCCGAACTCCTTGAAAACGACCAGCGGAGCTGGATCTTCCATCGCCAGCGGATTTTCCTCCGCCACTCTGAGCAGGACCTTTCGAACGTGCGCGAGGTCTTCCTTGTACGCCACTCCGATCCGCAGGTCGACGCGGCGGAGCGGGAAGAATGTCAGGTTCGTGACCCGATTCTTGATGATCGATTCGTTGGGCACGCGCACGTAGAGATTGTCGAAGGTGCGGATCTTCACGGAGAGAAGATCGATCGAGAGGACCTCGCCCGTGAGATCCTCGATCTTCACCACATCTCCGACCACGAAGGCGCGTTCCGCGATGAGAAAGAGGCCGCTGATCAAGTTGGAGGCGGAGGTCTGCGAGGCGAAACCGATCGCGACCGTGAGCACCCCCGCCGCTCCCAGGAGGACGCCGAGCTGGAATCCGAGCTGGTTGAGCGCCGCCGCCACCACCAGTCCGAAGAGCGTGTAGAAGACGAGGCGGCGTAGCAGCATGGTCTCCTGCGCGCCGATCTTCCGGGAGAACGCTCTCTCGGTGGTCCGGCTGACGAGACGCGCCAGCATCCAACCGACCGCCAGCACGATGATCGCGCGCGCCACGACCAGGACGCGTTCGGCGGTAATGAGCTCGGCGAGACCCAGATCGTTCCAGATGCCGTTCACGGAATTCCTCTTCGTCCCGAGATCTAGTGGGCGCGCAGAAACGCGCCCATCGATTGGAGCAGATCGCGCCGATCGGGCAGCTTGCGCGGCCCCCCGATGCGCTCCGCCTGGCGCACTTCCGGGGGAGTCCCCGAACCGATTTCGAAGGTGACGGTGCCGTCGTCATCGGTCCGCGCGATCGAGAGTGTCTCGGTCCAGAGCCGGCCTTCCGCGACGTGCAGCGAACGCTGCGGAGCCGGAACCTGGATGCGAGTGATCGCGAAAGC
>CAMPIC010000266.1 GCA_946886185.1 uncultured bacterium | reverse complement strand
AACGCGCGGGCGCGACCATCCGCCGCCTGTTCGAGGATCAGTCCCGGGATTGATCCGGGGCCGGCAGGCAGGTCCGCTGTTTGTCCACAGGCCGGGCGACGAGATCCGAGGTCCTAAAAACATCATTGACAGCCATCGCGGCAGCGCCATAGAGTCCGGCTGTCGTTCGGGCTGCTCCAGCCCGGCTTTTCTGTCCTCCGGCCCAGTTTCCACGTTGCTCCGTCTAATTGAAGGTCAGGTCGAGTCCAAGCACTTGGAACTGGTCGCACAACTCTCCACTTCACGATTGAATACAGGTTATGGCCAAGCAGACTGAAACGACTGAAGAGCGCGACGATACCGTTGCCGCCCCATCCGACGCCTCCAGCCTCGACATCTCCGAGATGAAGAGAAAGACTGTCCCGGATCTAGTAAAAATTGCACAAGATCTTGGGCTGCAAGGAGTTGCGGGGATACGCAAGCAGGATCTGATCTTCAAGATCCTCGAGGCGCAGACCAACAAGAGCGGGCTCATCTTCTCCACGGGGGTGCTCGAGATCCTGCCCGAGGGGTACGGATTCCTCCGCTCCGTGGATTACAACTACCTCCCGAGCCCGGACGATATCTATGTCTCGCCGTCGCAGATCAAGCGGTTCGATCTGCGTACCGGGGACACGATCCAGGGGCAGGTTCGCCCTCCCAAGGACGGGGAGCGCTACTTCGCGCTTTTGCGGGTGGAGGCGGTGAACTTCGAGCCGCCCGAGGTCGCGAAAGAGAAGACTCTCTTCGACAACCTCACGCCGCTTTATCCGGAAGAGAAGATCCAGCTCGAGACGAAGAGCCGCGATCTATCCACCCGGATCATCGATCTCTTATCGCCGATCGGAAAAGGTCAGCGCGGGCTCATCGTGTCGCCGCCCAAGGCGGGTAAAACGATCATCCTGCAGAAGATCGCCAACGCGATCACCGAGAACCATCCTGAGATCACCCTCATCGTCCTGCTCATCGACGAGCGGCCCGAAGAGGTCACCGACATGGAGCGCTCGGTCGATGCCGAAGTGGTTTCGTCCACGTTCGACGAACCGGCGGAGCGGCATGTGCAGGTGGCGGAGATGGTGATCGAGAAAGCGCGCCGACTGGTCGAGCACAAGCGCGACGTGGTCATTCTCCTCGACTCCATCACGCGTCTCGCCCGCGCGTACAACACCGTCGTGCCGCACTCGGGCAAAATCCTCTCCGGAGGTGTCGACGCGAACGCGCTCCATCGTCCCAAGCGCTTCTTCGGCGCCGCGCGGAACATCGAAGAGGGCGGATCGCTCACCATCATGGCGACCGCGCTCATCGAGACCGGATCGCGCATGGACGACGTCATCTTCGAAGAGTTCAAAGGGACCGGCAACATGGAGCTGGTGCTCGATCGCAAGCTCTCCGACAAGCGAATCTTCCCGGCGATCGACATCAATCGCAGCGGTACGCGCAAGGAAGAGCTCCTCATCCCGGAGGGTGATCTGCGCAAGATCTGGATCCTGCGCAAGTTCCTCTCGGAGATGAACGCGGTCGAAGCGATGGAGTTCCTGGTCGACAAGATGAGCGCCACGAAGACGAACAAGAAGTTCCTCGATTCGATGAACGCTTAGCGCCTTTCGCGCAGCATATGAGGCCCTGGAAGACTCAGCTCGTCCGGGGCCTCCTGCTATTTTGGCGAGAATGCGGTGCGGCAACGGGTGAAGCGGCGGTGACCACGTGCGGCGGGTGACGATGGGCAAGCGAGTGACGGCGTAAGAGGACGCCCACCCGTGTCTAGCGAAAGTGGAGTGTTGGACGATGAGCGAGCTGCTCAAGACGGAAGAGCCCCTCAGGCAGCAGCTGGAGAAGACCCTCCAGCAGCTGGTGGATCCGAAAGTGCTCGGCGACGCCCGGGAAATGCGCCGATTGGGTCGCGAACGCAATCGGATCGAGAAGATCCTGGCGGGCATGGATGCAGTGCGCAAGGCGGAGCGGAACGTCGCCGAGCTCGAGGAAGCGGTCGAGTCGGCGGACGATGAAGAGCTGGTCGCGATGGCGCGGGCCGAGCTGCCTGCCGCGCTCGAGGAACGCGATGCCAAGGAGCTCGCCCTCAAGCTCCTCCTCACTCCCAAAGATCCCGCCGACGCGAGGAATGCGATCGTGGAAATCCGGGCCGGCACCGGCGGGGAAGAGGCCGCCCTTTTTGCCCGGGACATTTTCCGCATGTACGCCCGCTATGCCGAGGACAACGGATTCAAGATCGAAGAAATGAGCTCGAGCAGCAGCGAGCTGGGCGGACTCAAGGAGATCATCTTCGCGCTCAACGGAGAGGACGCCTTCGGCACGTTCAAGTTCGAGAGCGGCGTTCATCGCGTCCAGCGCGTTCCCGCGACGGAGGCTGCCGGGCGGATCCACACCTCGGCCGTGAGCGTGGCAGTCCTGACTGAGGCCGAGGACGTCGACATCGAGATCGAGGATAAGGATCTCAAGATCGACGTGTTCCGGTCCTCCGGACCGGGCGGACAGTCGGTCAACACCACGGACTCCGCAGTCCGCATCAAACACATTCCCAGCGGGCTCGTGGTGCAATGCCAGGACGAGCGGAGCCAGCTCAAGAACAAGAACAAGGCGATGAAGATTTTGCGCGCCCGCCTCCTCGACCTCGAGCGCACCAAGCAGGAGGAAGCGACCGCCGCCGCGCGCAAGTCGATGGTCTCGACCGGCGACCGCAGCGCGAAGATCCGCACGTACAACTTTCCCCAGGGACGCGTCACCGATCACCGGATCAATCTGACGCTGTACAACCTTCCTGCGATCCTGGAAGGGAACATCACTCCGCTTCTCCAGGCGCTGAAGCTGGCCGACTCGGAGGCGCGCCTCGCGGCCGGCGGGGTCGTCTAGCTCCGTGTCCGATTCGAACGATCGTCCCCGCGAGAAGCGATCGGATCGGTCCGATTTCAAGGACGCTGACGGGATGTCCGCCGATTTGTGGAGCCGCATCCGGGACGCAGCGGAGCGTCTGCGCGCGATCGATTCGGACGATCCTCGCTCGGAAGCAGAGCACCGCGCCGTTCATGCGCTCGGTTTGCGGAGCCGCGGCCAGCTCTTGCTGCGCGAGGCGGGCCTGTCCTCGCCTGAGTCGGACGCGTTCGAGCGGCTCCTCCAGCGGAGGCTCGGGCGCGAGCCGCTGCAGTACATCCTCGAATCCGTGCCGTTTCGAGAGCTCGACTTGGCTGTCGGTCCGGGAGTGCTCATTCCACGCCCGGAAACGGAAGTGCTGGTCGAGCGAGTGTTGCACTGGATCGACGATGCGGCGCAGGCTGCCGGTCCGGTTTCGGCGCGGTCCGGTCCTGAGTCGACGGCGGGTCTTGTGTCAGGCGGTGCCCCGGTTGGCGGATCGACTCCCGCTTCGGTACGTCGTCCTGATCGGCTGGCCGGTTCGCGCTGGATCGTGGATGTGGGGACCGGCAGCGGCGCGATCCTTCTCGGTTTGTTGAATCGACTTCCGGAGTGGCGCGGCGTGGGCATCGATCGTTCTTGGGATGCGCTCGAATATGCCCGTCGGAACCTCGATCGGCATCCGCCGCTGCGGGAGCGCGCCGTCCTGGTCTGCGCGGACCTGCTGGCCCCACTTAGGCCCGTAGCGGAACTCCACGACTCCGCAAGAGTGTCGGCGATCGTTTCCAATCCTCCATACATACCGACGAGCGAGGTGGGCTCGCTCGCTCCGGAAGTGCGGGATCACGAGCCTCGGATCGCGCTCGATGGCGGAGAGGATGGGCTGGTCGTGGTGCGGGCCATCGTCGACCTGGCGCCTCAGGTGCTGGAGCCGAGCGGACTCCTGGCATTCGAGCTCTCGCTCGGGCAGCCGCGGCAGCTGGCGACGTTGCTGGAGGAGTCGGGATTCGAGGTGCTCGAAGTGTTTCACGATTTGACCGGCCGAGAGCGTGGCGTGATTGCTCGAAAGAGAAGTACGAACTGACCACCTGTGCTGGCCCGGACGGGGAGGAGTTCTTTGTCCGGCGACGGATGGCCGGTTCCATCCGGTTCAGCGTCCTGGATGAATCAGGTGACGCTCGTCTTGGCCGAGTGATGACGTGTGCAGGTGACGCTGGTCTCCACGTGAGCTGAACGCGACAGACAGCCGATTTGTCCTGGAGGGATCATGACTCGAGACACATCGGTCGGAGTGAACGCTCCGAACTTCCCCTCAGCAGCGGACACAGCTCGCTTCCGAGCCGGATTCTGGCGGTTGGCCGATCCCAAGATTTCTCTCGCCTCCTTCGCATCGATATTCCTCGCCGCCTGCCTTGCCGGTGCTGCCGGCCCGATCCATTGGGGCTGGCTCGCCCTGACGATTCTCGGAGTCTTTGCGATCGAGGGTGCAAAGAACGCATCCGGCGAGGTGTTCGACTTCGATTCCGGAACTGACCTGGCTGTGCGTCCGGAAGATCGGAGCCCCTTTTCCGGAGGAAAGCGAGTCCTGGTCGACGGCCTCCTTACCAGACGCCAGACGTGGGCCCTCTCTGGTGCTGCCTATGGACTCGGAATCTTGGCAGGCGTTTCGATCGTCATCTGGAAAGAACCGGCCGTGCTCTGGCTGGGAATGACGGGCGTCGCGCTCGCGTTTCTGTATCACGCGCCTCCGCTCTCGCTTTCGTATCGCGGTTGGGGAGAGCTTGCGGTGGCGCTGTGCTATGGCCCGCTTCTGTGCGCGGGCGTGTATCTCGTGCAACGTGGCGAGATCACTGCTTCCGTCGTCGCCGCATCCCTACCCCTTGGGCTCCTGATCGGCGCGTTCCTTTGGATCAACGAATTCCCCGACTATCGCGCTGACCGCGAAGCCGGAAAGCGAAACCTCGTCGTGCGGATCGGGCGGATTCGAGCCAGCCGAGCGTTTGCTGCGATCTGCGGATGCGCGGTCTTGTGCATCGTCTTCGCACCGATCGCCGGAGTGCCTCGAGGAGTCTTCGCCGGGTTGGGGTGCGCGCCATTCCTGTGGAGAGCAGCATCCCTCGTCCTGAGCCATCCCGAGGAAACCGAGAAGATCATCCCCGCGCAAGCCGCCACACTCTTCGGATTCGTGGCCTTCGCGGTCTTGGCCGGGATCGGGATCCTCCTCACGACTTAGTCGGAGGC
>CAMPIC010000265.1 GCA_946886185.1 uncultured bacterium | reverse complement strand
AGGGCATCACCTATGGCGGCTTCACGATCCCGCAACGCTATCTCAATCTGGCGCTCGCATGTCTGCACGAAGAGGTGATGGACGTTCGGATGTTGGCCCGGTTCCTCGGGCTTTCGGTGGCCGAAGCGCGCGCGCTGGCGCGGTCGAGCGGACTTCAGTGACCGGTCGACAGCGGAAGCGGCGACGCTCGCCGGTAGACTTCGTAACCCTCTACAGCGCGCTCGAGCTCGTAACCGCATCCGAGAACCTCCTGCAGGGAAGCCAGCTCGGATCGTTCGAGCGAAAATTCACGGGGAGCCGGCGTGACGATGAAGTACGACGGCGGCTGACTCCGGAGCGATTCGGTCAACTCCGACAGCAGCGTCCTCGCGAGGCCGCTCTCGGCGACCAGCGAACCCTGCACCACGAACAGCGTCGTCGGCACCCGATCGGTGGAGACGTACAATCCCGGCCTGGGACCCCACACGAATATCGTTTCCCCAGTCACTAGCTGCGCATTGAGATACCGAGCCACCTCGTGCTCATCCCATTCCTCCGCCCGAATCGTGGAACGGTACGTTCCGACCTGCGATTCGATCGTGCGCATCGCATCCAGCCCGGCGTCCACGCCGATGAAGGCGAGCAACGCCCAACCGACGGAGCGCGCGGCCCGACGGTGCGGTCGCGACCAATCGGCCGCTGCCAGCGCCATGCGCATCGCGGGCGCCACCAATAAGATCCCATAGTGCGGGAACGAGCGGCCCGCGAGCACGATCCAAAGGCATCCCACTCCGATCCAAACCAAGTCCTGTACGACATCGTAACGATCCAGTCTTTCGTCCGAGGCGGCTCCACGCATGGTGGATCCGGCGGGGGCGGCGGAATCGGTCGAGGAATCTCGCCGGTCCGTGGTCGAAGCCACGCCCAGCATCGCTCCCAGCATGATCGTCGGAGCGTGCTGGAAAATGTGGACGAAGAGCTCCCGTGCTGCATGCACTCTCGGCAACAGACCGGTCGCGCCCACTCGCTCGGTAAACAGTCCCAGCACCGTCGCCCGGAGCATCGCTTCGAGAGAGCCTTGCGCCACGGCCCAGGCGAGCGCGAGCACGATCGGCGTCGCCGCGCCCAGCCCGAGGAGAGTCAGGCCCCCGAGGACCGAGCTCGCCTTGAATTGCGAACTTCTCCCGGAGCCCTGCGCGGCGCTTTCCGCGGGGTTTCGCCGAAAAGCCTCAGACTGCCGCCAATGCGTTACCGCCAAGACCGCGAGATAGAGGATCGCCTGCTGCTTGAACAAGGCAGCGATGCCGATGAACCCGCTTGCGACGAGGAGTCTTCGCGGCGAGCTTCGCGAAGCGAGGACGAGCGCGGCCATGATGCACGTCTGAATGAATTGCTCGGTGTTGACCCCGCGGCCTTCGAGGCCCACGGAAGTGACCATGAGCGCAAACGCCGTCGCCCCGAAGATCGCCATGCCTCGCCCCGTGGCACGCCGCAGGAGCACGTAGAAGAGGACGGCGCCCACCCAGATGGTTCCGAGCGTGAACAGCCGCAACGCGGTCATGTCGCCCGCGCGATTCAAGATGAACGCGTAGACGCCGTAGAGAGCGGGAAAGTGAGTATCCCAAAAGTCTGTATAAAGCTTGCCGCCGCTCCCCGCGACCAAGGCGAAGGATCGATAGTATGCCTCGTCGCGATCGATGAGCTCGACTTGGAGATACGGTGCGAGCTGCAGAATCAGCCCACCCGCGGCCAGAAGGGCCGCGCTGACACCCGCGGCGAACTCTTTCGGATCGCGCCTCCTCGCGACACCAGGCTCCCCCAACGCCATGTTCGGCTCAGCAACTCCCTTTGCGGATGTGAATACGAGCCGGAGGTCTTGCCCCGTCCGGCAAAACCCCCAGCTCGCATCCGGTCACGGCGGTAAACTCGATTGCTTGGGGCTGAAGCTCCTCAGCTCATCCGAGTCCTCCGATCACCGCACGACGACCACTCGTCGCGAGCTCGCCATGGCTCCGGCCTCGAGCTTGTAGAAGTACACTCCAGCCGGAAGCAGGTTGCCTTGGTTCGCCTGGCCGTTCCAACGGATCTCGTGGGTTCCCGCGGAGAGCGGGCCCGAAACGAGCGAGCGAACGGTACGTCCGGTGACGTCATGAACGGTGAGAGATACGTTGCCGGCTTCCTCGAGCTCGAACCGGATCGCGTTCTCGGGCTCGAATACCTGCGACGCCTGGATCTCGATCCCGCTGACCTCACGCTCCATCTCGATATCGGTCGGGGCGATGCGCAGGACCGCGCCGGTCGATCCGCTCGGGCCGAGCGTGTCCTTCACGAGAAGGTACAGCTCGCCATCCAGGTCACGCGCGATGCTGTTTAGATACTGGCCGAGCTCGCCATTGCTCCGTCCCGAGATCTGGAGGTTGACCGACCGCCACTGTCCGGTGCTGCTCGGGAAAGCCGCAAACACCTGGCCGTTGGGGAAGTCCCCGCCGCTCGACCAGTCGCCGAAGATGTAGAGACCATTCAGATAGGGCACGTTCGGGCCGCGATAGACGTATCCACCCACGACCGCCTGTCCCTGCACTGCGCTGAAGCTGTACTCATGCGGATACACGAGGACCGGATCGCTGAGCGCAGTGCCGTACGCATCCTGGGTCGGACAATCCTCGAGTGGCTGGTCGCTGTCGGCCGCGTTGAAGCAGGTGAACCCCTCCTTCACGTTCCAGCCGTAGTTGGCTCCCGATTGCACGATATTGACCTCTTCCCAGAGACCCTGTCCGACGTCTCCCAGGATCAGGCCCCACTCGCTGTCGAACGAGAAGCGATATGGATTGCGGAAACCGTATGCGTAGATCTCGTCCATTCCCTCGTGCTCGATGAAGGGGTTGTCCGACGGGATCGCATAGCCTTCGGTGGTGCTGACATCGATCCGGAGTACGCTTCCGAGCAGGTTCTGGACGATGTCCTGCCCGTTCCCCCCCTCGTTGACCGCGTACCAGTCGTCCACGTGACCTTCTCCGACGTCGTTCGCGCCGCCGCCGTCGCCCACGCCCATGTACAGGTATCCGTCCGGGCCGAACGCGAGGGTGCTCACGTTGTGGTTGCCCTGCGGTTCGTCGATCGCGAGGATCAACCGCTCCGAAGAGGCGTCAGCCACGTCCGGATTCTCCAGCGACACCTGGAACTCGGAGATGTTCATCGTGTGGTTCCACGTATCCGGGGCTTCGTCCCGGAGCGGCGCCGAGTACGCCACGAAGAAACGGCCGTTGTTCGCGTAGTCGGGATGAAGGGCCATTCCCAGCAGCCCTCGCTCGTCGTAATTCGGATCCAGCTCGACCATGCGATCGGCGATGTCGAGGAAGGGCTGATCCAGCACGGTGCCGTCCGGCATGATGATCCAGATCGTTCCTACCTGGTCGACCAAGAAGAGCCGCCCGGTCCCATCGTTCGGCTCCTCCAGGTGGATCGGCGCGGTGAATCCGCTGGCGACCTGCTCGAGCTCGATCGGTTCGACGGCCAGTGCGGCGGATGCCGACGTGAGTAAGACGGCTGCGGTAAGCAATCCTGTTCGCATTCTCGTTCCTCCCTTGGGCCGCACCGACCGGCGGGCCGCCAAGGCTGGTTAGGTGACGTACACGCCTGCCCCTCATATGGAGTGGAGACCCGGGGACGACGCGGAGGCCTCCTTGTCTCTGCTGCGTGTGAGGACTCTGCGCGGCGCGAGCGGTGTCGCGACGCGCGGAGATGGGCCTGAACGGATTGCGCCTTGCCGGAGTCGTGCCACCGTTCGGCTTGTAGCGGCGAGAAGCCCTTCGCGATTGGAAACCGGGCGTAAACAGCAGAAAAACGATTGCTCGGCTCGCGTTCGTAGAGACTTCCGAGGAGGAGAAATGAAGCAAGAGGATGTAAAGAGGGAATGATGATGTAAAGCTTTCCGCGAATCGGAAAACCACGAACATCGGCTCCGGTGTTTCCGGGACGTTCGTTCGGATGATCTCTGAGGGATCGTCTCTGCAGGAGTCGTCATGCCGGAATGCGAGTTCGCGACACGGATCAGAAAGTCCGCAATTTCTTGGCGATCCCGGCGGCGGTCCGGTGAACCACCGGTCGCAATTGACCGGCCTTCCGGACGCCGATAGCATCCATCTCCATGATCCAACTCCGGACCTATGCCTTTCTCGACAGCCTCCAGCCTCAGCTGGCCGCGCACATCGGGACGACCTCTCGCGGGTTCCTTCCCGTAGCGGGAGTCGCATCCCTCTGGATGGAGATTGCGCCCGGCATCAGCATCCATCGTTTGCTCGACACCGCGCTCAAAGCGACGCACGTCCAGCCCGCCACCATCGCGGTGGAGCGGGCGTTCGGGGTGCTCGAAGTCCATCACGTCGATCAGGGGGAGGTGCGTCAGGCCGGCGCGGCCGTGCTGCGGGGGATCGAGCAAGAGGAAACCGCTCGCATGAAGCCGCGCATCGTTTCCTCACAAGTGATCCGTTCGATCGAGTCGTATCACGTGCAGCTCATCAATCGGACGCGCTACGGATCGATGATCCTTCCCGGCCAATCGCTCTTCATTCTGGAGACGGAGCCGGCAGCCTACAGCGTGCTGGCCGCGAACGAGGCCGAAAAGGCGGCGCGCATCACCTTGGTGGACGTCACCATGGTGGGGGCTTTCGGCCGGCTCTACCTGGCAGGTCGGGAAGCGGACGTCGACGCCGCCGCGGAGGCTGCCGAACACGCTCTCCGGAGCGTCGAGGGCGTCGAGACCAAGTCCTAAATCGCTGTCCGCGCATCGATTGTGAAGCCGGTGGGGACGGCGCGCACCGGCGCCGATGACTTCCTCGGGACCCATTTCGAGGAGGACTCGTGACATCGGCCATGATCCCGTTCGCGATCGCGCTTCTCTTCGCCGTCGTGTTCATGTTCCGGTTCCGGATGTTTCTCTGGCGCCGCGCCTGCCGCGGAGGAGCCGAGACGATCTACTCCGATCTCGTGGCCACATTCAGCGGGCCGCACGAGTACCGGGCCTGGATGACTGACGCCGACGCGGCGTTGCTGTTCGGCAACGAGTGGGACCGCTGGCAGTTCCTCGACGTGACCGACGCCGAGGGGCGCACCGAGCGGGCCCCGATGACGAAACGCGACTGGCAAGC
>CAMPIC010000264.1 GCA_946886185.1 uncultured bacterium | reverse complement strand
ACATCTCGGAGGTGGAGCAGGTTTACGAAGAGATGGACGCCTCCGCGACTGCGATGACGGAAGATGCCGTGGCAGTCAACGCCGACGAGCCGTGGAACTCCCCAGGCGCGTCCGAGCTCGACCTCCGCTCCACCGCCGACTGGCTCGCCGGTCTTCCCCTCTCCGAGCTGGGCCGCTATGCCGCCGGCACCGAGCTGATGCACAACAATGGGACTCCGATCGACCGGCAGAGCTATCTGGCCAACCTCACGCAGGTCAAGGGAGGCGGTCTCGACGCGTATTGGACGGAGAGCGAGGTGTTCCGCTGTGAAGGGGGCAATCAGCAGCTCGCTTTCAAGCTGGCCGAAGCGATCGGCGACGAGCACATCCGCCTCAACGATCCGATCGTGCGGATTTCGACCTCGGACAGCGGCGTGCAAGTCGTCACCGCGAGCGGAGCCACCTATGAAGCGGATGACATCGTGCTCACGACTCCGCCCACGGTCTGGCACAAGATCCAGTTCGAGCCGCCGCTTCCCGCCGCGCTCGCTCCTCAGATGGGCATCAGCGTGAAGTATTTGGCGCACATGAAGAGTCGGTTCTGGTATCCACTCGGACTCTCGCAGTACTCGTTCTCCGATGCCGATTCCGGACTCACCTGGGAAGCGACCGATGCGCAAGCCGGAGATCAGAACGTGGTCCACACCAGTTTCTCGAGCGCTGCCGTCGCGGAAGCGCATCGCGCCCGCACTCCCGAGCAGCGCGACGCGGCAATGAAGCAAGCGATGGACAAGATCTATCCCGGCTGGAGCGAGAACTTCGTAGCGTCCCGCTTCATGAACTGGCCGTCCGATCCGTGGGTGATGGGCGCCTATTCCTTCCCCGCTCCTGGGCAGATCGTGTCGATGGGACCCGTGCTGCGCGAGGGGCAGCCGCGCCTCCATTTCGCGGGCGAGCACACCTGCTACAAGTTCGTGGGATACATGGAAGGCGGGCTCAGCAGCGGCGCGGAGCTGGCGAAGCGCCTGGCGGTACGGGACGGCATGGTCAATCCCTGACCTGAATCGTAGTTCAGCACTCGGTGCAATAAATACCCGGTCGCTTCTTGCTGCGGAAAGCCAGCCACTGGGTCCAACGTTGCGTTGTCTCGGATCTCGTTGTGGACGGGGAACCCTCCGCTAGGTGGAGTCACGACATACTCGACGCCACCCTCCCGGAGAAACTCTGCTATGGCATCATTCCGTCTGCTTGCAACGATCGACGGGTCAACAATCCCGACTAAGTCTACGACCCGAACCTCAGAGAAATAGGCTAGTCGGCCAAAATCTTTGGCCGCCACCACGGTCCCTGGTTCAAGTTCCAATCTCACGCGATCCAAGAACGACCACCATCCGTCGGTCTCGACTTGTGAATACAGTGGCAGGAGGCCCATGCCTTTGGACCACGTCCTGGTGATAACCATATTTCTGTACTCGATCCACGTAGATCCGATCAGTACAACCGTGATAGCACCGAGGGCTATCGCGCGGTGTCGCCGGGGACCAAGGGAACCTCGCAATGCCGTCGTCAGAAACCAAGCTATCGGAACAACAATCAGATGTATCGATAGATCGAGATATCGGAGTCCATGAACATCCGGGAAATAGCCTTGATACAATACCAGCGTCGCGCAGTATGGCACAACGTACGCCAATATAATCACAACCAAATCGCGCCTCTCGCGACGAATCAACGAGACCATCAGCGACAAAGTTTGTGCGCGAGCCGATGCGATGTTCATTGTATTTAGAACATGAGTCCTTGCACGATGCCTGAGGCTAGCCGCGTCAACGAACTTCGCCGCAGCAGGCCGCGCCCCCACCGACTGACGTGCAGCCAGACGACCACGAGACCTAGAAACGTGAATAGACTGGTCTCCATCCCGTTTATCGCACTCAGGAAGACCGGCGCCATGAACACCGACAGAGCGAGGCTAATCCAGGCAGTAATGCGACCACTGTACTCCCAGGCAATTGAAAAGACGATTATTGCGGAGAGGGCAGATAATGCACTGCCCAACAGAAGAGCGGCTTTTATCGAAGCATCATCGCTCAACCCCGCGTGAAACATGGCCAGAATCCAGGTCCAGAGAAGTGGCGCACCGGCTGTCGGAGTTTGTCCGTCCAGCGAGTAACCACCGCCAGTGGCCAGGTTCCTGGCGATAGCGGCGTAGATGAAGGCGTCGTCTGGGAGCCACGGGGTCATCGCCAGAGCGCGGACCGGAACACAAATTACGAGTAGCGACTTAAGGCAGAACCCAACTCCAGCGACGAGGCTGGCCATTGTGAGCGAACTGCGAGGCACACTGCGACCGTCAGGTGAATCGCTCATGCGCTCAACTCGCCGGGAGGCAGGACGTCTTCGCCCGTTGCTCTCCCGCGCGTGGTCTTGGGTTCACCACACTGCATGAGAATTGCGCCTGGGCTGCCCTAGTCAACGCGGCTCGACAATGTGATCTCAACGCTGACACCGCGCCTGAATCACCCTACCTCCAGTTCTACCGGTTTACACCCCGAGGGTCCCGTCGTAAACGAACGGTATGCTTCGGCGCTTTCCAACCGCGGGCAACTCCAAATCACCTCCGGTCCGGTAGCTATTCCCAAACGCCGTTGTTGGCGAAAGTGATCGTACACTGCTTGGTGGCGATCCACGACCAAGCGAAGCATGTACCCCAATCTACTCGGATGTCGCGGTCAGCCGTTGCGTAGATACACGAACCGCTGCGAAACGATGTCGCGTCCGTCGGACACGCGGGCGAAGTAGGCGCCGCTCGGCGCGGGTCTACCCGCTTCGTCGAGTCCGTCCCAGCGCGCTTCTTGATCTCCCGCGTGGGTACGCCCCGCATCGAGCCGCTTCACCAGGCGCCCGTCCGCGGAGTGCACCGTGATCGACACCGGAAGCGATTCGAGCGAGGTCCACGTGAGCGTGATCGTGCCCACGCCGGGATTGGGCCGCGGCGCATGCAGGAACAGCCGCGCCGCGCGAGGATGCGAAGGCTCGACCGAGGAGGGATCCGCATCGGTGGCGTGCAGGATACAGGTGTCGAACGCTCCCATCACGAACCCCTCGGCCGTAGGAAACACGTAAGTAGGGTCGGTTACCGGAGGGGTCAGCACGTTCCAGGCCAGCCCCGCATCGTTGGTTTGCTGCGCCTTCGGATTCCAGTAGCTCGAGCTCGCGAACCCGTCCACGGAATCCCGGAAGTTGAGGTCGGTCGCGCCGACACTCGACACCTGAAGCCAGGAAGCGCCGCCATCGGTGGTGCGATAGATCCCGTGCGCCAGGAACGCGGCCAAACAGACTTGCGCATCGACCCAATGGAGGTCGTTGATGACCGCCGTCGGAAGGCCGGTCGCCGTGACCACGGTCCATCCGCCACCCCCGTTGATCGTTCGGTATAGCCCCGCGACGCCGTTGACATGTCCGGCGACGAATCCCAGGTTGGAGTCGAGAAAGTCGATCGAGAACGCGCTGAAGTTGGAAGGCAGTCCGGTCACGCGCGGCTCCCAGCTCGCACCGACGTCGAGGCTCCGGAATACGCCGCCTCCGCCGCCTTGCTTGCTGGTGCCCAGGTAGATGATCCCGCCTTCCGCGTCGAAGTCGCTCGCGAGCTGAAGATCGGGAAGCGTGAATGGAAGCCAGCTCGCTCCACCGTTCGTGGTATACCGGATCTGTTCGTACGCGCCCACCACGCCTCGAAGCTCGTCGACGAAGCAGATTCCGACGATGCGGTTGAGGTCGGGCGACGCGTTCGGAACGAACCAGCTTCGCCCTCCGTCGTCGCTCCGCATCCACGTCTCTTCCACTCCCAAGCTGCGAGTGTTGACTGCGAAGAGCGTGCCTCCAGGCGTCGATCCAATCGCTTCGATCGGAGCCGGCTTGCCTCCGTCGAGATTGTCGGTCGCATTGGTGAAGTTGATCCCGTCGTCGGAGTAGTACAGATCGCCATTGGTGGAGGACGTGATCAGCCGACCGCTCGGCAAACGCATCACCGCCACGAATCCGAGCGCCTCCGACTGAAGACGCAGGGTCCACGAGCCTCCGCCATCGGTCGTCTCCCAGAGCTCCGCCCCTTCGAGATGAGTGATGGTGTACCAGTGCACTGGATCGACGGTGATCGTTTCGTGCCGATAGAGCGGCGGGACGAATTGATCGTGCGAGATCCAGCTGCTGCCCCCGTTGGTCGTCCTCCAGTACTCGAAGTCCGCGGTCACGAAGCCGTTTTGGGAATCGACGAAGTAGATGTCGCGGTACCCGAACGGATTCGGCGCGAACATCGGAGCCCAACTCTGCCCGCCGTTGGTCGTGCGATGAGCGACGTCCCTGCCGACCACGAAACCCTCTTGAGCCGACTTCCAGTGCTGGTCCGCGATCGTGCCGCTCGCCATACCGAGCGAGATCCAGCTCTCGCCTCCGTCGGTGGAGCGGATCACCGCGCCGTTTTCTCCGCAGGCATCGAGACGACCCGAGGGATCGAGATCGAGCGCGAAGTGCGTGCCGGCGGAGGGATTCGGCACGTCGATCCAGGTGGCGCCGCCGTCATTCGACCGGAACAGTCCGGGATGAGATCCGGCGGCGAGCAGATCGCCATCCGCGAGGATCACGACCGCGAAGAGGTCCGCCGTCAGCTCGTTCACGTCGGAGACCAACTCCCAGGAAGCGCCTCCATCGTCGGTCCGAAGGACCGTTCCGTGCTCCCCCACGGCGTAGCCGACGGAGTCGTCGACGAACTCGAGGTCGTGCACGGGATTGCCCTGCGGTCGCGGTTGGGCCCAGGTGTAGAGCGGAGACGCCTCGATCGCGAACGAAGCGGCGCAAGAAAACAGACACGCAAACACCAAAGGGCGCAAACGAACAGGGACCACGATTCCTCCGAAGAAATAGACTGCCGCACCTGAAAAACTCAAAAACCGCTGTCTGATCAAGCTTCGTACTGAACCCGAGGCTGGCTGTCTGGAAGCTAAAGTTGCCGCACCCGGAAACCGTCACGCCCGATCCAGCTCGAACGGGACGTACCGAACGCGAGACTGGGCTGCCTGAAGCTCGAATTTGCCGCTGCCCGATCGGGCGCATCCGGCTCCATGAGTCGCCTTGGGCGTTTCAATGATACCT
>CAMPIC010000263.1 GCA_946886185.1 uncultured bacterium | reverse complement strand
CCGTCAGTCCACGAAGATCCTCGCCTTCACGATCACGCGCGCCCGTCAGTCCACGGAGATCCTCGCCTTCACGGTGACGGGAGCCGGTTCACTTCCAGTCCCACCGGCTTCGCAATCTAGGAGTCCACTCGAATGTTCCTCGCGCTCTTGCTCAAGACCCTCCTCCCCTTCGGGATCCCGATCGTCCTCATCCTGGTCGTGATCTTCATGGCTCGGGATCGATTCACCGCACTCCGACAAGTCCCCCTCGCGGTCTGGATCCTCGCGATCGCGCTCATTCTCATCATCTGGGGTCTGGTGCTGTTCCTCCGGTGGCGCAAGGAGAAGTCGGACGCGGCGGCCATCGAGAAAGGGATCATGGAAGCGGCGGGGGGAATGGACGTCGCCCCGGCGCGCCGCGCGGAGCTCGACCAGATCCGCACCGGTCTCGACGAGGCCATCGCCTCCCTGAAGCAGGGTCCTCAGGGCAGGAAAGCGCTCTACACCATTCCCTGGTACATGATCATCGGCCCACCCGCGATCGGAAAGACCACCGCGATCCTGAACTCCGGGCTCAACTTCCCCGCCATGACCACCGCCAAGCGGCTGCGCGGACAAGGCGGAACGCGCAACTGCGACTGGTGGTTCAGCACCGACGCGATCCTCCTGGACACCGCCGGTCGCTACGCGCAGAGCTCCGACCGCTCCGAGACGGAAGGCGAGTGGTTCGGATTCCTCGACCTGCTCAAACGCCACCGCAAGAAGAGTCCGATCAACGGGCTCATCCTCGGTTACAGCGCGGAAACGCTCGTCGAGCGCTCGGAAGACCGGATCGTCAATGATGCGCGCGAGCTCAGGCAGCGGATCGACGAGATCATGACGCGCACTGGATTCTCTTTTCCGATCTACGTGCTCTTCACCAAGTGCGACCTGATCGCCGGCTTCTCCGACTTCTTCTCTTCGTTCTCCCCGGTCGAACGCCAACAGGTGTTAGGCACGACGTTCCCCGCGCCGTCCGACTCCAAGACGCGCCCCGCCGAGCTTTTCCTGCAAGAGTTCGATCGGCTGGTGGAGCGGATCCGCAATCTGCGCGTGCGGCGTCTGGCGCAAGCGCGGGGGGAGGAGTGGGGCAGGATCTTCATGTTCCCCGAAGAGCTCGCGGCGCTCCGGCCCAAGCTGCACCTCTTCGTGGAGACGCTTTTCGAGCCCAACCCATTCAGCGTCGATCAGCCGCTGTTCCGCGGCACCTACTTCTCGAGCGGCAAGCAGGTAGGCACTCCCTTCGATGCGGTGGTGCAGCGGATCCAGACCATCCTGGGAGGAAGCCGCAGCGAGACCTTCGCGCAAGAGCAGGAGGAAAAGGACGACGCCTACTTCGTGCGCGATCTCTTCAGCAAGATTCTCCCGACCGATCGGGACCTGACCCGAAAGAGCCGCTCGGGATCTCGCAAATGGCTGCGCGTGCGTCTGGCGATCTCGGCTGTCGCGCTGGTGGTGGCGCTTGCGATCTCGGGCCTCATCTTTTCCTCGTATGCGCGCCTGGGCGGACGGATGGGAGAGACCGAAGACACGGTGAAGCTGTTCGATCAGCAGTCGGGAGATCTCGCTCCCGACATCGAGACCCTCGCTTCCCTCCACCAGCTGCGCGAGCGCGTCGCGGGGAGCTGGCGCGCCTGGCCCCTTACGGTCGCCGACAACGTCCGCGACGCCGGGCGGGAGAGCTATCTCGATGCGCTGCGGCAGCGGGTGCTGCAACCGATCGAAGACGAAGCCGCGGAACAGCTCGCCTATCCCGAGGATCTTGACGGCGACCAGCTCCGGCGATTGCTGCGCGCGGAGCTGCTCCTGCTCTATCCGGAGCGAAGGGGAGAGATCGGCGACGAGAAGCATCTTACGGAGGCGCTCTTCGACTTCGGAATCGAGGATGCGGACGAGCATCCCGATGCGAGGGCGGAGTTCCAGGACATGGCCAAGGACTTCCTCGATGCCGGATTGCCGATCCGCGAACCGGATGCGCGCACGCGCCAGTTGGCCTCCGGAGCCCGCGCGCTCCGGCGCACGCACAGTCCCGACGCCTACTTCCGCGCGGTTGTAGCGGGAGCGAGCCGGCAGATTCCGGACCTCACCTTCGAACAGCTCGCCGGGAACGTCGAGATCCTCTCCACGGACGAGGTCATCGAATCCGCCTTCACCAGGAGCGGCTGGAACGACTACGTCTCGGAACGGTTCGCGAACGTGGAACAGGTGATTCGCGAAGACAACCAGATCATCACGCTCGCGGGGGAGGCGCCCGCGCAGACCCTTCCGCGGCGGGACGATCTCATCGCGCTCTACGCGGAGAGCTTTCCGACCGTTTGGGGGGAGTTTCTCGAGACGGTCCGGATGCGCAGCTTCAGCGATTGCGAATCCGCGAAAGACGATTACAAGACGCTCAAAGCCAGTCGCAACTCGCCCATCCTGCATCTCTTCCGAGAGATGGCCAAGGAGGCGGATCTCGGATCGCAGGGGCCGGAGCTTGCGGCTTTGAACAAGTCGTTGGAGCCGATCCGCAGCTTCTCCCAGGAGTCGGAGGACACGCCCGCGCCGGTTTCCGATTATCGCGAGTCCATGACCAACATCGAAGACCAGATCGTGCAGTGCGCGGAGGACGAGAAGTTCACCTACGACGCCTCGATCTTCCGCAAGGCGAAGAGCAACCTGGAAGACTACTTCGATCGTTTCCCGAGCGACGAGCTGACCGACGCGATGCATCAGCTGCTCTTGCGCCCTATCGTCGCGGGCGAAGGGCTGCTCGAGCGAGGGAAGAAGAGCGCGGTCGTGGGAGAAGCGTCCAACCAATGGGAAGCGGATGTCCTGGCTCCATACCGACTCGGCATGGCCGGCAAATATCCGTTCAACAAAGGAGGGGCAGCCGCCTCGGTGAGCGCGATCACCAAGCTGTTGGCCCCGGGGGGCGAGCTCGACAAGTTCCGCGACGCCATGGAAGAGGCGGAGCTCAGCTCGGGCAGTCAGACCAGCTCCGCGTTCAAGTCGGCCGAGATGATCCGCGGATCGCTCCTGCAAGGAGGCGGCCTCTCCAGCTCCTTCCGAGTGGAGCTGATGGCGCCGCGCTCGCTCGGTCCGGCGGGAGACGCGAATCTGCAAATCCTCGATCGCACCACCCTGGTCATCAACGGTCAAAGTCTGGTGCGCCGTTCCTCCAATCGCAGCATGAACGCGACCTGGAGCAGCGGCGCATCCGACAACGTCTGTGCAATCTCGATCGAGAACACGGGGGGAAATCGGACTCTGGGGGAGATTCGAAAGGAAGGTTCGCTCTGGAGCTGGTTCGAGCTGATCGACGAGGCGCGCGTCGATCGCGACGGCGATGCCTACGTCTTCAGCTGGGAGTTCCCGGAAGCGGAGATCGCGGTCGATTGCCGGATCACGATGCATGACGGCGGGGAGTGTCCATTCCCCGAACGCTCCACCTTCCGCAGGTTCTCGATTCCGAGCTCTCCGATGGACTGAGCGGCGAAGAGGGCGCAGGCAGGCGAAGGCGGGCGCAGGCAGGCGATGGCGGGCGCAGACAGCCAAAGGCAGGCAAAGGCAGAAGATAAGACGCGTGGACTCCGTTGCCGTGGACAAGTTCGGATGCTTCGGAAAGCTCCCGGTGAGCCGCGAGTTCCTCGTGGAGCGAAACGCGGAGCTGACGCGCAGTGGATTCGATTCCTGGGTCACCGAAGGAGTGGCGCTGGCGCGCTCTCCGCTGGGAGCCGCTTTCAAAGAACGGGCGACCCGGTTCCCCTCCTATCGATTCGTCTGGACGATCCGCGGTGGCGGCGGATTGGTGGGAGAGCTGGGTCCGGGACAGGACGCGGCCGGTCGGGTCCATCCCTTCTCCATTTTTGCAGTCCTGGAAAACGGTGCGTTGCGCAGCGCGCGCCCGAGCGAGCCGGCCCGGCTGATGGAGTTGCACTCCGCGGTCGCCGGCGCCGCCCTCCGCGCGCGGAGCAGCGAGGATCCAGCCCGGCTCACGGGCGGAGTGCGGGAGATGCGCACGACTCTCCCGGGCGAGAGCTCGGCAGAGACCGCGTATCGCAACCACGTCGAAGCGCAGAACTGCGGGGACTTCTGGTCGGCCGTCGCCGGTGGTCCTCTCGATCCGGCCCGGTATCAGATCGTGCAGGGGCTGTGCGAAACCGTCGAATATCTGCGCGGACGGAACGCCTCCGACGTGCGCATGGGCATCCGTTTCCCTCTGCCCGGGCGCGCGGCTCCGCTGGCGATCGGGTTCTGGATCGACCTGGTCGCGCGGATCTTCCGCTCGTCGATCGACGGCTGCTCGTACTTCTGGACCGAAGGGGACGGGATCGACTTTCCCCCGCGGCTTCTGTTCTTCTTCTCCACTCCCACCAGCCCGCAGTTCCTCGCGCTCATCGATTCGCATTCCGACGTGGAGTCGATCAGCTATCTCGAACGTCCCTACGGCAGTCCCCCCGAAGAGCGCATGAGCGCCGGACTGCGCGCCATCCTCGACGATCCCGCAACGCCGTTGCGCGCGCTTCTCGATTGGGCTTCGCGTAGCTGATCTCGTCGCTCGCCGCGACGGATCGCGGCCTGGAGATCACTACTGCAACAGCTTGGTCTGAGCGGCGCGGATCTTCCAGCGATCGCGCACCTTCTCCAGCTGGAGCACGACGTCGAACTCCGATTCGAAGGTGCGGCCGATCTTCATGACCTGACGGCGCCGGTCGCGCAGATGCACGGTCGCCGTGTTCTCGCGCAGATCGATGTTCGGCTCCGCCAGGATCGTGATCGTCTGCGAGGCGAGATCGCGGAACGCACGCTCGTACTCGTTCCGGGTGGCCCCCGGATCGACGAAGAGCGCCGCAAAACGATCGAGATCGAGGTTCGAGAACGCGTCGTGGAACTCCATGACGAGGGCCCCGATCTCCTTGCGTTCGCGCGCCGGCCCTTCGCGGACCGCCTTCATCTCCGCGATCTGCGCGCGCCAGCGGGCCGCGCGGGCATCGTCGGGCCGGATGCTCTCGTACGCCTGAAGCTCCGTCTCGGCGAGCGCGAGGTCGCCCGATTCGATGAGAGTGGGAATGCGGGACTCCGCCACCGCCGCTCTCCGTCCCTCTTCGATGCGGCGCTCGAACGCGTCCGTCCCCG
>CAMPIC010000262.1 GCA_946886185.1 uncultured bacterium | reverse complement strand
GGCGCGCAGAGCGAAGTGCTCGAGCTGCGTTCCCCCAGAGGGGAAGTCGAGCTTTCGATCGAGCTGACCGAGCGCGGGCCGATCGTGAAGCTGCGGGGAGGGCAGCTCGTGCTCGATTCCTCCGATAGCATCAAGATCCAGTGCCGCAGCCTGGAGATCGCCGCTCGTGAGGATCTGACGATCCAGTCAGGATCGGACCTTTCGCTGCGGAGCGGTCGCGAGATCCGTGTGAAGTCGGCCAAGCAGACCTTCATCGACGGCGACTACGTCAATCTGAACTGCCTGGATCGAACGGGCTACCATGATGAAGGCGTCGAGTACCCGGAAGAGTCCGAAGAAGTGGAGGCGGAGGATCCTGGGGTGAACGACCCGCACGACCCGCACGGTTCCGGTCGCTAGGTCGCTGCCAGGGCTCTCACGGTTCGTTCCTCGCAAGAGGCCTCAGGCGGTTCGGCTCAGTCAATCGCAAGATGGCACGCAGGGTTCGGAGCGGTCAGTTCGAAAGGAATCAGCGTAGTCTTCGTACGCAAGTCATTCGCAGGGAAGGAGAGGATCATGCCATCGGCAGCAAGAATGGGCGACAAGATGAAGCAGGATGCGCCGCATTGCCATGCGCCGATCCATCCGGCGGCTCCGGTGCCGACTCCCGTTCCGCATCCCGGGCTGCCCCTGGACATCATCATCACCTGTTCGCCCAACGTGAAGGTGAACAACAAGGCGGCGGCCAGGATGACCGACAAGTCCAAGCCGTGCATGCTCCCGAGCTGCGTCCCGGCCGGACCGGGCATGATCGCGAAGGCGTCGATGACGGTGAAAGCCAACTCTCTGGGAGCCGCGCGCGCCAACGATATGACCTCGCACGTGAGCTGCGTCGCTCCGATCCCCGCGCCGGTCGGCAAGATCATGCCTCCCTGCAGCCCGAATGTGAAATTCGGCGGGTAACACCGCAAGCCACTCCCGGCGCGGGAGTAGCTGGCACGGTTTCGCGCGAGTCACTCCCGTCGCGGGAATAGCTGGCACGGTTTCGCGCGAGTCACTCCCGTCGCGGGAATAGCTGGCACGGTTTTCGCGCGAGTTCACTCCCGGGGCGGGAGTAGCTGGCATGGTTTTCGCGCGAGTCACTCCCGGCGCGGGAGTTCCGTTCAGGACTGGAAGCGGGCCATGAAGCGTTTGAGTGATTGCAGGCCGCGCGCGCTCACCTGGAAGGTCGTCCGTCCGGGCGTGTTTCCCTCACGATATTCGATCGTGAGGAAGATCACGTCCGACTCGCGATGGTAGCCGCGACTGGAAGAAACGATCTTGTCCAGCCGCCACTCCACGTTCTCCAGTACCTTTCCGTGATCCGCCATGACCTGCGCATCCTCGACATGGCGCAGCTCTGCCTTGACCACGTCATAGCGGCTGAGGATCACCTCGAGTCCGTCCGTGCTGCCCTCCGAAAGGGTCGTCAGATCCTGCGCGAACTCTTCGCGCGTGAGATCGTTCGCATAAGCGCCGCCGAGGAGGACCTGGCACGCCAGCGCCGCCGCGACGACATCGCCCGCGGACACGTCGTGCACCGCGCTCACTGCCTCGACGCGCTGCTGCACATTGTTGGCGTCGTTCGGCTCCGCCAGGGAATCGACAACCAGTTTCCAGACGTCGAGCTGAACCGGATCCGATAGCTCCAGATATTGTTTCCAACCTTCCACTATGGGCAGGGGAGGCGCCGCTGCGCCGCAGGATCGAAGAGGGATGTCCACAAGCGATTCCTTTCCCAGGTCACACGTTCCCGAACGAATCCGATCATACGACGGACCGCGACCGATCACCGGTCCATACCGTCGATGTCCAGCCGACCACCAGCCGATGTCCAGCCGACCAGCAGCCGACGACTAGCCGACCAGCAGCCGACGACTAGCCGACCACCAGCCGACCACCAGCCGACCACCAGCCGACCACCAGCCGACCACCAGCCGAGGACCAGCCGACGACTAGCCGACCCAGCCGACCACCCCGAGACGCATTGTCGTCTCACACGTCAGACCACGAATCTGATCAGCAGGTCCACGGGCCGGTCACGGCGCAGACGACGAACCGACCGCCGCAGACCGGTGGCCACCCGCCGCCGGGCCGCACACCTCTCGCATCGGGCGCCCAACAGGCGAAGTTGCCTGCGAGTTGGATGCCAAGCCAACTCTTCGGATCACGCGCACGAGGCTCTCCGAGCTCGGCGTCTCACTCCCCGGTAGGCTCGAGTGTGGTGAAGGCTCGATGTCGAGCCGTCGACCGCGCATTCTCGTCGCGGCGGCGCTGCTCCAGGCGGGTCAGGATCTCCCTCTGCTTCCCGAGGAGCGCCGACTCGAAGCGCCCGTCCAAGTCACTGGCGAGCCCGCGAGCGACTGCTTCCAACGCCTCGTCCAACGCGTCGTTCGAGGCGTAGGTGTACGCGAGGTTGAGGTGAGCCTGGACGTCGCGAGGGTCGATGGCGCGCGCCTTGAGATACGCCTGGTGCGCGCCTGCGACGTCCCCCATCACGAAGCGGCAGTTTCCGAACGTGTTCCAGAGGAAGGCGCTGAACTCCGGATTGATCTCCAGAGCCTGCTCCACCAGCTCCAGCGCTTCGGCGGTCCGCAACATTTGCTGGGTCAGGAACTGCGCGACCTGACCGAGGATCTGCCAATCGTCGGGGCAGAGCTCCAGCGCCCGGCGGTAAGAAGCGAGGGCGTGATCGAGCTTCCCTTCGTGGATCGAACGAGCCGCTTCCGCGGAGGCAGCGTCGGCCAGGCCGTATCGATCCTCGTCGAAGCGTTCGTGAAACGCGCGCGCGGCGCCCGACGCGCCGCGCAGCGCAAGCCGGGTATGGATGGCGCGAAGCTCATCCTCTTTCGGGGCAAGGACGGAGAAGCCGAGCGACCGTAGATGGAGATCGAGAAGTGGAAAGTTGAGCGTGGCCACGACGGTCGTGCCAAAGCGCGCCGAATAGGATCGCTCAGCCATCGCTTCGCGCCCACCCGCGCCGAGGTCGCGATACAGGATCATGCCCTCGTCCCGAAGCAGGTGGACCGCGGAGTCGAGACAGTCGATCGCGCCGTGATTGAGCGCCATCCGGTCCGCTCGATCCAGGGAGGAGAGCAGGTCCTGATGACGCGGCGGCTGCGCGGGAGGCGCGAAGGCCACCTCGAACGAGCAGTAGGGCAGGATCGAGGCAAGGCGCTCATCGGAGGCGGGATCCTCCACGATCCGCGCCAGCTCTGGCGTCTCCCAACCGAATCGCCGCGCGATCTCTCGTTGTCCGTCCGGATCCAGATACGTGCGGACCTGCATCTCGGCGAAACCGCCGCCGGGCAGGGGGCGCACGATCGTCGCCGGGAGGGAATCGAACAGATAGTTCGCGATGATCAGGTGGAAGGATGCAGCCGGCAGAGGCCCCGGACCGGCCGCGCGCTGCGCTTCCGATCCTCCATCGCCACCTGAAGCCGCGCGCAGTCGGGTCGCATCGCAAACCAACGCCCGCACGTGTGGGGCATGGTCGCGAAAGAGTCCGGACGCTTCCCAGCGCTCGACCGTTCGTTCGGAACCGTCGGTGACCCAGTAGGTCAATCGCCCGTACTCGGCTTCCTCACGCGAAAGCCGGCGAAACGACGCCAGGAATTGACGCGCGAAAAGACCGAGGCCCGCCCCGAGCTCGAGCACCTGGATGCGGTCGGGAAGAAGCTCCTGCTCGCGAACGCGCGCGAGCAAGACGGCCGCGGCATTCTCCGCCACCCAGGCGACGTTGTTGACGACGTGCGGCACTTCTCCCTGCACGAACGGATCGAGTCCGCGCGCCGACCAGGTTCGCCGGGAGAGATGCCATTCCAACGTCTCGGTGAGCGGCTTCCAATCCTGCAGGAGGATTCGGTCCGTTACCATGGGGGAAGTCGGGGCGCTGGCGGCGGGCAGCGAATCGAGCACCTCGACCGGATGGCGCGGCCGAGCATCCTGCTCCGAAGACCGACCCGTGTCCGATCCGCGCTCTGGAGATGATCTCATCGTTCCCTTGCCCTTCTCGGCAACGTTATCGCAACTGGCCGGATTCGCGAAGAAGGAGCCTGCTTGCTCTGCAGCGAAGACATGCCGCACCATGGCCATCGCCGCCTCGTTGCGGAGTACTTCGCGAAGCAGTGGAGCGGCATCGAGATCGTGCACCTTCACGGATGCTCGAGCTGCATATACGCGGCACGGGAGCGTCGAATGGCTCGGCGAGGATGAGGCGATGAAACGGCTCCACTTCGAAACGCTCCGCCCGATCTGCCCGGCCTGCAAGCTCGCCCGCCTGGGCAATGGGATCGCACAGCGTGATCCCGATCCAGAGCATGATCCCGATCCACCCCTCGAGCTCGGTTGGATTGCCCGCGAGGTTGGTGACGCCATCGAAGAGGGGGCGCTCTATTGCACCTCGACGCGCTGCCGGGCGGAATATCCGATCGTGGACGGCCTGCCCGTGCTGGTCCCCGATCCGCGCGCTTTCATCGCCGAGAACATCTTCCATTTCCTCGCCCGCGAGGATTTGGACGGCCGCGTGGAGGCGCTTCTCGGCGAGTGCTGCGGACCCGGTTCCGCGCTCGATTCGACCCGCCTGCACCTGAGCACGTACGCCTGGGACCATTACGGCGAGTTCGATCCGGAGGAGCCGCGGACGAGCGAACCCCGCCCCGGATCGATCGTCGACGTGTGGCGGCGCTTGCGCGATCTCGCGCGTGCATCCACTCCGTCTCTCGAGTCCCCGGCCGTGGCGCACGAGTCGCAGGCGGTCGCGTCGCGGAGGCACGGGGGGGGCGGTGAGCCGCCGGAGCGCGTCCTGGAGATCGGCTGTTCCGTGGGGAGGATCGTGTTCGAGGAAGCGCAGGAAGGGTCGGTCGTTCTCGGGATCGACACCAACGTCTCGATGCTCCGTCTTGCCCAACGGGCAGCGCGGACAGGATCGATCGCCTATCCGCGCCGGCGCCAAGGGCTCCTTTACGATCGCCGCGAGTTTCCGTTGCCCTTCCCCGATCGCAAGCGGATCGACTTCTGGATCGGAGACGGAACGGTGCTTCCTTTCTCTGAAGAGAGGTTTCGAAGAGTCATCGCGCTCAACGTGCTGGATGCGACTCCGGCTCCGCTCGATCTGCTACGCTCGATGTCCAGCGCGCTGGAGG
>CAMPIC010000261.1 GCA_946886185.1 uncultured bacterium | reverse complement strand
GCCGGTCGATCTGCGCATGACCGGCGCGGCCCGCTCTCCTCGTTCCTGGGCCGAGGCGCTCGAGCGGATTGCAGCCGGTTCGCTCTATCCGGTGCTGGAAGAAGCGGAGCTCGACGCGCGCGTTTCGATCCGGAGCATTCCGGCCGGGCCGATCCTCGCGCCGCTGCTCACGCCTCGCGCGAAGCAAGGATCGCGCGCCACCTTCGCGACCGAGGCGGTCGATCCGATGCTCGCGGTGATTCGCACCGAGCGGCCGCAAGCGCAGGAGAGAATGACGCCGAGCGGAATGGCGGGCACGGTCGGTCTCGATCTCGATGTGACGGGGACTGGTGCGCATCCCCGGATCCGCGCCACCGGGCTCGCGGAGAAGCTGCGCATCTATCAAGCGCGGGCTGATTCGGTGTCATTCGCGGCCACCTATGCCGACTCCATGGTGCTTCTGGAGCGGCTCGACTGGCGCGAGCGGGGTCGAGGCCTGCATGTCGCGGGAAATGTGCCGTTGCGACTGCGCGCCGATCCACGACGGATCCACCTGCGCGAAGCGCCGCTCTCGATCGAAGCGGAAATCCCCTCGGTCGACCTCTCACTCGCTTCGCTCTTCACCGCGCTGGTCGAAGATCCATCCGGGAACCTCCTCGGGAAGCTGCGGCTGGCGGGAACTCCGTCGCATCTGGCGCTGGATGGGGATTTCCGAATCAACAACGGGGCATTTCGCATTCCGCTCCGGGAAGAGCGTCTCCGCAACATCGAGGCGAGGCTGCATGTCGATTCGCTGGGAGTGCACATCCTCGAGGCGACCGGGCGGTTCAACGAGTCGGGCACCGCGACCGCGAGCGGCTGGTATCGAGATCCGTCGCGCTTCGAGCTTTCGGGGTCGGTGCGCAACGCGCAAGTCTTCGAGAGCGGCAACTACAACTTCCTCGCCGATGCCGATCTCTCCGCCGCTCCCATCGCGGTCGCGGACAGCACGCGGCCCCGCCTCGCCGGCACCGTCAGCGTGCAGGAAGGGGCGATCACGATGGACCTGGCCAAGCCGGGCCGGCAGAAAGTGCTCGTCACTCCGTGGATCTTCGATCTCGACGTGGTGATTCCGGGGAACGTGCGCGTGATCCAGCCCACCTCCTCGGTCTACTTGGGAAGCGGGCGGCTCCAGGTGCACTACGACATGCCATTCTGGAGCCTGGGCGGGGAAGTCGACGTCATTTCCGGCCACATCTTGATCTTCAACAAGAACCTCCGCATCACCGAGGGCTCGGTCGAGTTCCTCGACACCGGGACCGGTCCCTATCCGGTGCTCGACATCCGCGCGGAAACCGAGGTCTCGGTCGTTTCCACCGATTCGGAGAGCGGGTCGGAAAGCGTGCGGATCGAAGTCACGGTGCAAGGCTCGCCCGCACCGGAAGAAGGGCTGGAAGTGAGTTTGAGCAGTCCGACCAATCCTGAATATTCTCAGGAAGATTTGATCGACCTGCTCACCGTGGGGCAGGTGCGAAGCGCGCTCGCCACCGGAAATGCGTCCGATCCCGCTCGCGGATTCATCACCGGGCAGGTCTTGAACTCGCTCGAGAGAGAGTTGATCGCGGAAGCGCCATGGCTCGACGTGGTGGAAGTGAGCGGAGGCACCGCGGTCTCGGATCCGATCGTGATCTCCCTCCGTGCGGTGACCGAGCCGACCTGGAGCTTGCGGTATTCGCAAGAGCTCACGGCGACATCCGGACAGGAAGTGGTGCTCACGTACCGGATCAGCAATCTCTTCTTCCTGAACGCGGGCGCGGATCGCAAGCGCGGCGGCGAAACCGTGGGAACCGCGAACGAAACATACAATCTGGACTTTCGTTTGCGCGTCGACTATTGAGCACGACAAGTGCGGCCGAGCGGAGCGCGCGTTGCGAGCGCGTCCGGCGCCGTCGAGCGAGCGCGCGTTGCGTCAGACCCGTTTTTCGAGTAGAAGGATGCGAGAGGTGCGGATCGACTCACCTCCGCCGAGGACGACCGAACCTAGCCGCGCGTCTTTCATCCACGCGCTCCGAGCGATGATTCCAAGAGACCGACCAGAACAGACGAGCGACGTGCCGGCGGGGGAAGATGCGACCGGCTGGGGCGAACCACGACCCGGCTCCGGCAGTGACGCGGACCGAAGTCCGCTCTCGCTCTTCGACGCTCCCCGCACCAGCACCGCTTCCGCGGAGGCCGATCCCCTCCTCGACGGGCTCAATCCAGTGCAGCGCGAAGCGGTCCTCCATCCCGACGGGCCGCGCCTGATCCTGGCGGGAGCCGGCAGTGGAAAGACGCGCGTGTTGACGCGGCGGGTCGCGCACTTGATCGAGCGGCGCGGTGTCCGGCCCGACCGGATCCTCGCGGTCACTTTCACCAACAAAGCGGCCGACGAGATGCGCAACCGCGTCTTCTCGCTGATCGGCTCGAGCGCGCGCGGACTCTGGATCGGCACGTTCCATTCGATCTGCCTGCGCCTGCTCCGCCGGCACGCGGACCGGCTCGGATTCGCCTCCGCCATCACCGTGTTCGACCAGGACGATCAGACCGCGCTGCTCCGGGAAGTCCTGCGCGAGGCCGGCTCGGATGCAGAGGCGCCGCGCGGGCGCGATCTGCAGTCGATCATCTCCATGGCGAAGAACCGCATGTGGGATCCGGACGATCTCGCCGAGAAATGGCGCCACCCCGACCGCGGCCGCGTCGCTCAGCTCTATCGCGACTATCAGACAAAGCTGCGAACGCAGTCGGGCGTCGACTTCGACGACATCCTCGTGCTCGCGACGCAGCTGATAGAGCGCGACTCCGAAGTGGGGAACCACTATTCGGAGAAGTTCGAGCACATCCTGGTGGACGAGTATCAGGACACCAACCACGTGCAGTACCGCTTCGTGCGCCGTCTCGCGCAGAAGCATCAGAACATCACGGTGGTGGGAGACGACGATCAATCGATCTATGGATGGCGAGGCGCGGACATTACGAACATCCTCGAGTTCGAGCGCAGCTTCCCGCGCGCCCACATCCTCCGGATGACGCAGAACTACCGTTCCACACCCGCGATCCTCGAAGTGGCCAACGAGGTGGTGAAGCGCAATCAGAGCCGTCTCGAGAAGAAGCTCTGGACGGAGAACCCCGTGGGCCCTCCGGTGCGGCTCCTGGTCACTCTCGACGAGGAGCAGGAGGCGCAGACGATACTCCGCGCCATCCAGGAGCGGGTCCAGCGCGGGACCCTGCGCTTCGGGGATGTCACCATCCTCTATCGGATCCATGCGCAATCGCGCCCGTTCGAAGAAGCGTGCCTCACGGTCGGCGTTCCGTATGTGATCGTCGGCGGGATCGCGTTCTATCAACGGCGCGAGGTGAAGGATCTGCTCGCGTACCTCCGGCTCGCGGTCAATCCGCGCGATCGGATCAGCTTTCGGCGCGCCATCGCCTCTCCTCGCCGTGGGCTCGGTGAGGTCAGCCTGGGACGGATCGAACAAATCGCGGCGGCGCGGCATCGCGGCCATCTGGGAGAGGCGTGCGCCGGACTTCTGCCGGACGATGGAGTGCGCGGGCGCGCGTTGGAGCAGGCGATCGAGTTCGGTCAACTGATCCTCGAGCTCGAGGCGCGGACCGCGGAAGGCCCCGAGCCGCTCGTGCGGCGCGTGCTGGAGTCGACCGACTACGTGCAGTGGCTCAAGGAAACCGAGCCGGCGACCTGGGAAGAACGCAGCGCCAACTTGATCGAGCTCGAGGAAGGCGCGTCCCGCTTCCAGAAGGCAGTGGGAGACGCGAGCCTATCCGCGTATCTGGATCAGGTCGCGCTCTACACCAGTTTGGACCGCGAGAACATCGCGTCCGATCGGATCACCCTGATGACGGTGCACAACGCCAAAGGTCTCGAGTTCGAGATCGTGTTCATCGCGGGGTTGGAGGAAGGACTCTTCCCGCACGCGTCCTCCCTGGAGGATCCGGACGAGATGGAGGAAGAGAGGCGCCTCTTCTACGTCGCCTCGACGCGCGCGATGAAAGAGCTGGTCCTGTCCGCATCGTTGGAGCGGCGGCGCACCAACCGGTTCTTCGGAGGCGGTCTTTCGAGATTCATCGGAGAGATTCCCCAGGAGTTGCTCGAGGTCGAGTCCCGCCACGGAGCGACCGTGGGCGAGCTGGTCGAGCTGGCGCAGCGCTGGGGAGCGGCTCCTCCACCATGGAGCGCCGGCGGCGGCCGCTGGTCCGAGCGGCGTCCGGTTCCGCGTGAAACCAGCAATTCCTCGTTCGATCTCGAGATGCCGGTCGCCTCCAAATCCAGTGCTCCGCGCTCGCGTGGAGGGGATCGCGAAGAGCTGCCGGTGATCCAGCGCGACGCGGCCGCGCCCTCCTTCATGGGACGCCGCGTGCGTCATGCCGTTTTCGGAGTCGGCAAGGTGGAGGAGGAGGAAGGCAGCGGGCCGCAGGCGCGCCTCACCATCAGTTTCCCCGGCGTCGGGCGAAAGCGCATCCTGGCGCGATTCGTCCAACTGCTCTGAGTCTGAGCCGCATGCTGGACTCCGGCGCACTCGATCATCTCTGCCGCCTCGCGCGACTCGATCTCGATTCGGACGAGAAGGAAGCGCTGCGCGCCAATCTCGATGAGATCTTGGAATACGCGGCCGTCCTGCAGCATGCGCACCTGCAAAGCACGAGCGTCGGCGATGCGATCACCCAAGGTGTGCGCTCGCGAGATGCGAGCACGCAAGATGCGAGCACGCAAGATGCAAGCGTCCAAGATGCGAGCGTCCAAGATGCGAGCATGAAGCGGGGTTCCGTCGCGGATTCGAGCGCCGCCTCTGGCGGGGAGTCCCAGGACTCCCATCGCGGGAGCTCTCAGCCACACCACTGGCGAGAGGACATCTCCATTCCCAGCCCGGATGCGGCCGAGGCGCTTGCGCTCGCTCCCGAGCGAATCGACGGCCACATCGCAGTGCCGACCGTGGTGGTGTCGGAGGCGATGCTTTCTCGCGGAGGCGCGTCCGGAGATGGATCGCCGGCCGATCCGGCGCCATCGGATCCGAGATCGTCGTCGGGCGCTGGGGCTGAGGCCGGGCCAGGCCCGGTAAGGATCACGGACATCCGAATCACAGTTCCACCTGATGCACCCATGGGGTTCATCACGCTCTCCGGACTCGAGGACCTGTGGGTCCGACATCGGAGCCCGGAAAGCTCCGTTCGTGACGAGATTGCCGCTCTGCAACGGTTCTACGG
>CAMPIC010000260.1 GCA_946886185.1 uncultured bacterium | reverse complement strand
TTCAAGGGCAGTGGCACATTCGTGGGGAATCTGATCGTTCGATGCGAACAAGGGATCATCGCTCCCCATGGAGTCCTGGAAGCATATTCCAACACGATCGTGGACTGTTCCTACGGAGTCGTCGCGGACATTGAGTTTGTCATGATTGCCCAAAACATCGTCGTAGGTTGCGAAGTCGGAATGGGACTGTCTCAAGGGGCCAGTTACGCCTCGTGCAACGATGTTTGGAACAACGTTTTCAACTGGTATGGACCGGATCCGACCGGCATGAACGGCAACATTTCCGTCGATCCCTTGTTTTGCGACGCGACCGAAGACGACTACACGCTATCGACACCGTCGGGCTGCCTTCCTGGAAACCATCCCGACGGAGCCGCGTGCGGAATCATCGGAGCTTTGGGAGAAGGCTGTTCCGGCCCAGTCCCTACCGTCGATACGTCATGGGGTCGCGTCAAGTCGCGCTTCCAAGAGTGAGTCGAGCTGGCCGGACCGCGGCGTCAACCGACGACGCGATAACGAGTCGGTAGCGCAGTCGGTAATCACGCCCGCTCCGGGAGTGGCACCCACGCTACTTCGCCGAACTCGTCTCGATCAGCCGCTTGATGTCCGCGATCTCCTGACGCAAGAGATCGATCTCTCGCGCGTCGCGCCGCTTGGACGGCGCTAGAAACCATGAGGCGACGAACCCAGTGAGAATGCCGATAAGGGCGACGCCCGCCACCATGAGGACCGCGGCCACGATCCGTCCTTCTGTCGTGACTGGATAGCGGTCGCCGAACCCTCCGGTCGTGAGCGTGACGACGGTCCACCAGAACGCATCCTTGGCTCCGCGGATGTTGGACGCCTGTCCGTGCTCGATCTGCAGCATCGCCACGCTGCCGAGCACGAGGAGGAGGATCGAGATCAGGACCGCGGCGAGAAGGCTGCTCTGCGCGCGCCGCTCCAGGATGAACGCGATCAGCGTGCGACTCGATCGGATCCCTCGCAGCACGCGGACGATTCTCGCGATTCGCGCGAGCCGCCCCACGCGGAACAGGGCCACCGTCGGGATGCTCGAGAGCAGATCGAGCCAACCCCATGTCACCAGATACCGCACCTTGCTGGGGCTTTGAAGGAGCGTCACGAGGAAGTCGACCAGGAACAGCACGCAGATCACCGTATCGACGTACTCGAGAATGATCTTCGTGTCCGGCTGCAGAGGAACGACGGTCTGAAGAAACACGAGCACCACGCCGGCGGCGCTCAGGACGAGGATGAAGAGCAGGTAGGCGCCGTCGTGCTCGGACCGGCCGGAGTGTGACATTGGTTGAACCTCCACACGGAAAGGAGAGACGCTCGCAGGCACTCAGATTAGCGCCCGACGACGTCAATCCATGCGAGATTCGTGCCATGCACTCCCGCTCCGGGAGTGATCACGCGACCGCCATGCCAACCACTCCGGCTCCGGGAGTGATCACGCGACCGCCCTGCCGACCACTCCCGCTCCGGACGCGGGTCCAACTGATTTGGATGGACGGCTACGCGTCGCCGTGGGTTTTCGCGAGGAGCCGCGCGTAGACGGGCTCGAAGGCGCGCGCCGCGTTCGACCAGGAGTGGTCGATGCGCATGATGTGCTGGACGAGGCGCTTCCAGGAGTTGGTTTTCCCATACGCGGCGATCGCGCTGACGCACGCGTCGAGGAGCGCTCCCCCCGTGTACTCGCGAAAGACGAACCCCTCTCCCCTGCCGATCTGCGCGCGGAAGGGGCGCACGGTGTCGATCAATCCGCCGGTGGCGTGCACGATCGGCACCGCGCCGTACCGCATCGCGCGCATCTGCGTCTGACCGCACGCCACGCGGCGCGGCGCGAACAGGAACAGATCCGATCCCGCGAACAAGAGCCGCTCGAACGGCGCTCCTGGCTCCCGAATCCACGCGAGCTTCTGCGGGAACGCTTTGCGCAGCCGCTGCAGACCTTCCTCGAGCTCAGGATCGCCACTTCCGAGCACCGCGAGCTTGACGCGCTCGCCCAGCAAATCGCCGGCGATCGCTTCCAGGATCTCGAAGCCGAGATCGGCGCGCACCGGGCCGAGCATCCCGATGAGCGGCACGGTGGGCTCGACCGGCAGCTCCAACGATTCGAGAAGCCGGATCTTGTCGTTCTGCTTTCCCTGCAGATTCTGAACGCTGAACCGATACGGCAGATGCTCGTCGGTCGCAGGGTTCCACGACTCGGTATCGATCCCATGCAGGATCCCGACCAGATCGGCGCGCCTCGTGCGGAGGATCCCATCGAGGCCGGCGCCCATTTCCGGCGAGCTCTGGATGCGCTCTGCATGCGTCGGACTCACGGTCGAGATCACATCCGCGGAGACGAGCGCCGACTTCATCAAGTTGACGCGCCCGAAATACTCGAGCGGACCGAGCGGCGCAGAGAGGCCGTTGCGCAAGCCGATCCACGGCAGAACCGAGCGCTCATAGATTCCTTGCAACCCGATCTCGTGGATCGAGAAGAGCGTTCCGAGAGTGCGCAGATGCTCGGGGGTGTCGCTCCCCTCGCGCAGCAGCAGCGGCACGAGCGCGGTCTGGTGATCGTTCAGATGAATCAGATCGGGGTGTATGTCGAGCGCCGCGAGGCTTGCGACGATCGCCTTGCTGAAAAAGATCCAGCGCGCGGCGTTGTCGTCCCATTCCTGGCCGGTCTGCGGATCCACGTAGAGACCGGCGCGGCCGAAGTACTCCTGGTTGCCGATCCAGACGATCCGCACTCCCGTGCTCGGAACCTCGGTCAGCCGAATCTCCGCCGGGATGCTGTCCTCTCCCATGATGACGGGAACGGTGCCGGTGCGGCGCGTGATCAGCGTGTCGGTCGACTCGATCTCCCCGTAACGTGGCAAGAACACCGTGACGCCGTGGTCCCGCTTGCGGAGCTCGCGCGCGAGCGAATCGACGAAGACGGCGAGGTCCCCGACCTGGCAGTAGGGACGCATCTCGGTGGCAGCGATCGCAATTTCGTGAGGCATGGGACCGAAGACTCCTTGGGGATTCCGAACGGCTCCATCGCCGTTTGCAGCGCCGTCACGACGACTGACGCGGCGGCTAGCGCTGATCTCGACCCTTCGCCTCCAGACAGGCTCCCTCAGCAAGGAGACGAAGCGATCACAGCATCTTATTCACGGATTTGCGGGTCGCGGTTCCGGGAATCGGCACCACCGTCCCTACCTATCGGCGAGCCACTTGCCGGTCTTCATTCCTGGCGCCCACGCCTTGCTCACCGAACCGGCCACGCTTCCGCGCGCTTGCTTGCTGGCCTGCCTGCCCCTACGCCAAGGCGGGAGTGGCCGCACCGTAGCCGGATTGACGCCCGATTAGAGTGCCGATTAGACGACGCAATGTTCGGCGGCGAAGGCCGCACCGTTGTCGTAAGCGATTGCGTATCAACTTGTTGTGGACCTACAAGCGCCGGAATTACTTCGTGGCCGGCAGGGCGTTGCGCAAGTGTCCCGCGGCGACTTCCGGAGGGATCGGGTTGATGTAGAAGCCGGTCCCCCATTCGAACCCGGCGACCTTGGTCACCTTCGGCATGATCTCGAAATGCCAGTGGTACTGGTGCGGGCCCTTCGGATCGTTCACCGGCGCGGTGTGGAGCACGTAGTTGTAAGGCGGTCCGTTCAGGGTCGCGTGGATCCGGCTCAGAGTCTCGCTGAAAATCTTGGCGAAGGTGCTGATCTGATCATCGGTGAGCTGTTCGAACGCGGCCGCATGGAACTTCGGCATCACCCACGTCTCGTAGGGGAAGCGCGCCGCGAACGGCACCACGGCGATGAACTCCTCCGACTCCGCGACCACTCGCTTTTGCGACTCGATCTCCTGATGGATCACATCGCAGAGCACGCAGCGCTCCTTCAGCTCGAAATGCTGCGCGAACCCCTTGATCTCTTCATCGACTCGGCGCGGCACGATCGGAGTCGCGATGAGCTGGGTGTGGCTGTGCTCGAGAGTGGCTCCTGCTGGAGCGCCGTGGTTCTTGAAGATCTGGATGTAACGGAAACGGTGATCCTTCGCGAGATCGAGGATGCGGGCGCGATACGCGCGCGTCACCGCCGCGAGCTGTTCGAGCGGAAGCAGAGCGAGCTCGGATGCGTGCGCGGGAGTCTCGATCACGACCTCGTGCGCGCCGAGACCGTTCATCATGTCGTAGATCCCCTCGCCTCTTCGATCGAGCTCGCCTTCGATCTGGAGCGCGGGAAACTTGTTGGAGACGACGCGCACCGTCCAGTTGGCTCCGTCGGGAGTTCCGCCTTTGGGACGTTCGGCATAGACCTCGGGAGGTGTTTTGGCCTCGTTTCCCGGGCAGAAGGGACACGGACCGCCGCTCGACTCGGTTTTCTCCGGTTTGAAGTCGGTGGGCCGTTGATCCCGCTCGGCGGCGATGATCACCCAACGTCCCACGATCGGATCTCGTCTCAGCTCGGGCATGCCGGGTCCTTCCTGAGGCGGAGGATTGTCACCACGGTGTCGGGCTCCCGGTGATTACCCGACGTCCTACGACTGGATCTCGTCTCAGCGCGGGCATCAGCATCCTTCCCGCGCAGTGGCATGTCGCGGCTCTCTCGCGCATCACGGTGTCGGGCTCCCGGTGGATGCTTGATAGGCGGCGCGCAGCATCGCTTCGATCGCGGGCGTCCACTCCACCTGGCGCCGGCCCATCACGATCCGGGTGGTCGCGAGGAAGCGGTCCAGAGCATACGATTCGGAGTGCGCCGCTCCTCCCCACGAGAAGTCGGGCACCCACTTCGGAAACACCGCATCTCCCGCAAAGAGGTTCGCACCGAGTCCGACCACCGCTCCGGTGTTGAGCATCGTCCCGATGCGCGTCTTGACGTGATCACCGAGAAAGCTGCCGACTTTTCTCGATCCGGTGTCCACTTTGCGACTGCCGATCTCCAGGTGGACCGTGCCGTAGTTGTTCTTGAGATCGCTCGTGGTGGTGAGCGCTCCCAGGTTCACCCACTCGCCGAGATAGCTATGACCGACGAATCCGTCGTGCGCCTTGTTGTCGAAGCCGAGGAACACGCTCGCTTCCACTTCGCCGCGCACGCGGCATTGCGGCCCCAACGCCGTTCCTCCGCCGATCCGTCCGCCGAGGAGTTGCGAATCGCCCACCGCGTGGAACGGACCGCGGATCCAGGTGTGAGGAAATACTTGGGTGTGCGGTCCGAGCACGATCGGTCCTTCGCGCGCATCCAGTAC
>CAMPIC010000259.1 GCA_946886185.1 uncultured bacterium | reverse complement strand
TCCTCGAACCGTCGGATCGGGAGAACGTCGAGAACCTCGCGGAAATCCCGGTGAGCTATCTCGATGAACGACCGGTCCGGCTCGGGCAGGTCTCCACTTTCGAGTTCGGCCACGCGCCGCAGCAGCTCTTCCGGCAGGAGCAGAAGACGGCGCTCACCGTCACCGGCAGCTACGAGGGCAAGGACTTCGGAAGCGTGCTCGACGAAGTGCGCGCCACCATGGATTCGTTCTCGATGCCGGTGGGCTATTCCTGGTCGTTCGGCAGAGAAATCCAGGAGTCCCAAGAAGGCCAGAACCAGATGCTCACGAACCTGCTCCTGGCGCTCTTCTGTGTCTACCTGGTGATGGCGATCCTTTTCGAGTCGCTTCTCCATCCCCTCGTCATCATGCTCTGCGTCCCGTTCGCGCTGCTCGGCGTGATCCTGACCTTGGTCGTGACCGGCACTCCGATGAATCTCTTCGCGATGATCGGGATCGTGATCCTGATCGGGGTGGTGGTGAACAACGGCATCATCTTGATCGATCACATCAACGACCTGCGGCGGCGCGGATTCTCGCGCGATGCGGCGATCCGCGAAGGATGCAGCGATCGGTTCCGTCCGATCCTCATGACTGCGTCGACCACGGTCTTGGGTCTCGTGCCGCTCTCCATCGGAGGCGCCCATGTCGCGGGCGCGTATTACTATCCGCTCGCGCGGGCGGTGATGGGCGGGCTCGCCGCGAGCACGGTGCTCACGTTGATCATCCTGCCGACCTCCTACATCCTCGCGGAGAACGTCGCCGGCATGGTGCGCGCAGGAGTCGACTGGGGATTGCGCCGCCGCTCTCTGCCTTGGAAGAAGCTTTCCACGCGGTTCGATCCTACGCAGCCCTGACCCTCGGCGTGAGGCTCAGCGCGGGCGTTCGAGCAGGACGAAGGTGGTGGGGCCGACCGAGTGCACTGTCCGCACCTCGAACCCTCCTCGCCCCCCCGCCTCGGCCAACGGCTGCGCGAACCGCTCCCCCCGCCGGTAGCGGTGGTCGGTCTCCACGACGAGGATCCGTTCGAATGACGGCGCGGCCCTGTCGAATGCCTCCTCGAACTGCGACCCCGACCGGATCATTCGGTAGTTCCGGGGCGCGAACGCGCCGTGGAGGAACTCCGCGCTGTCGACGTTCTCCAGGATGAGCTCGGTATCCGCGCCGTCGGTGTGCTCGTACGCCCACTTCTGCGCGGCAACGGATTCTCGCGTGAATCGGGTCTGCGCATAGGCGGCCCCGAAGATGCCGGCGACCGCCAGGATCACGTAGACCACCGGCGCGCGAGTGATGAGCAGGCGGAAGAATCGGCGCTCGTGAAGCATCTTTGCATAGAACAGAAGCAGGATCGCGGAATACGGCAACAAGAAACGCTGGCCGCGCACCAGGGAAAGCAGCGGATTGGCGTCCCGATCGGTGAAGTGATAGACCGCGTAGAACGCAATCCCTCCGGTGACGCAGATCGACTCGACGAATCGACGCTCTCGCCAGGCCCGACCGAGCGCGAAGAGGAGCAGCGGATACACGGTCAGAAGCGAGACCAAATAGAAGGGAAGATTGTGCGCGGCGTTCTGCAGACTGAAGCGCGGCGGCAGACCGGAGCCCTCGTCCCCGACGCGGGCCAGGTCGTATGAGGATGCGAACGCGGTTCCCAGGTAGTAGTCGTTGAGAGCGAGGTGGACTCCCAAAAACACCGCTCCCATCGCGATCAGCGCGATGGCGAGGCCGCGCTCACGGCGCCGGATCGCCTGCCGGAGAGCGACGAACGCGAGCGGCGCGATGAAGATGGCGTTGGTCTGGCGGACAAGGAATGCGAGCCCGAGCGCCGACATCCCTAGCACAGCCCGCCTCCGATCGGAGAATCCGCGCGTCACGGGATCCCCCTCCGGCTCCGGAATGCGCAGCGCATACAACGCCGCCAGACAGAGCACCGCGGACGGTACATCGGTCATGTAGAAGCGGCTGTACAGCAGGAGCGGCGGGAAGAGCAGATAGAGGACCGTATACGCGGCAGGCAATCGTTCTCGTTCCAGAAGTCGCGCGAAGAGGTAGGCGCCAATCAGCCAGATGCCGAAGCCCAGGACGTAGCAGCTCTTCCACCCGAAGACTCCGGCGAGAGGCGCCGCGAGGAAAGAAATCCCGAGCGGGTGTTGTGGGATCCGATGACCGTTCTTGATCGTCACCCAGGGAACCAGCCCGTCGAGCGATTCCGGATCGACGACGTCGAGCGACTTCTCCTTCGCGAGCGCGAGCGCGACTCCCACGTAATTGGACTCATCGCGCACGGTGAACGCCCGCTGCGGGAAGAAGATGAACATCGCGATCAGGCCGGCGCAGGCGATCACCGCGAAGAACCACGGGCTCCACCCGTTCGACGAACGGCGCGGGAGCGACGCTCCGGACCGCTCGTTCATCCCGATCGCCTCAGGAGCGATCGGCGCGGCTCACGTGTGCCGCTTTGGGAGTCCGCTCGTTCATGGAGTGGAGGTCGTGTCGGCCCCGACCGCGGCGAGAATCTCCGCGACCCACATCCTCTGGAATCCGGGGTAGCGCTCGGGATCCGCCCACCATCGATCCGGCTGCGGAGGGGACCAGAAGGTTTCCGCCACATTGAAGTCCTCCGGCTCCTCGTCCATTTTCCCTTCCGGATCCCAGGTCGCTTCCGGTCCATAGAGGAAGAAGATGTCGTAGGCATTGGAACCGGGAGCGAGTCCCATGGTGCGGCCGAACGCGCGGGTTACCCGCCCGCTCTCGTCGTAGTAGTGGTGGAGATTGGGCCAGGCCAACTCCGCGGCCATGTCGCGAGCGCGATGAAATGTGTCGGGAGGCAACGGGGAGCCCCAGATGAAGAACACCTCGATTCCCATCTCATCGAGGCGCGGGATCGCCGTCCGGAAGAGCTTGCGGCTGTTTTCGAGGCAATCGGAACAGGTGGAAGAGAGCACCGCGACCAGACGGGTGTGACCGTAAGCGTCTTCGAAATCGCGACGCAACGGTTGCAGCGCGGGATCGAGGAGCTCGAGGTCGATCTCCTTGCCGTCCTTCGTCAAGACTGGCTGCTGCTCCGGTTCGCCGGAGCAGCCGAGGAGCACGGCGAGCGCGACGCACCATCCGAACGACTTCCACATGCAGGGCTCCTTCTTCTATTCACGGGGAGGCCTCCGGCCCGAGGCGCATCCGAATCGGCGACCGGAGTGGCATGAGACCACTCGGGCCCCGCGTAGGCACTTGCGTGTGGTGGAAACCACTGTGCTGTTGTAACTTAGATCTCTGGTTTACCCTGTCCCGACCCGATGTGTCAAGGTTCGGCGGAAGGCTCGTGATCCCCAACCTACCACACACGGCAGATGCACCAAGGCGACGACGTGACGAGGTTCAGCGATCCTTGAGCAGCGTAGTCCAAGACCGAGTCGCTCCGCCCACCCTGATTCGGATGGGGCGGTTCATCAAGATCAGCCACACTCTGTTTTCCCTCCCGCTGGTCTTCGCGGGGATGTTCCTCGCCGCCGACGGAATGCCGGCGCTCCGGATCCTGCTTCTCGCGCTCCTTGCCGCCGCGGGCGCGCGAACCGCCGCGATGGCGCTCAACCGGATCATCGACCGCGAGATCGACGCGAAGAATGCGCGAACGTCGCAACGAGAGCTTCCCGCGGGAGCGCTCCACATGAGGCAGGCTTGGTCGGTCGCGATCGCCGGAGTCCTGGCCTATCTGGCAGCCGCAGCCGCCCTCTCTCCGTTCCTGCTCGCGATCTCGCCCATTCCGCTCGCGGTCTTCGTGATCTATCCCTACCTGAAGCGATTCACACTGCTGTGTCACTTCGGAGTGGGGCTCGCGCTCGGGCTGTCTCCACTCGGAGGATGGCTCGCGGTTCGGCAAACCTGGCACGGGATCGAAGAGGTCGCTCTCCTCGGGCTCTTCGGGCTGCTTTGGGTGGCCGGGTTCGACATCATCTACGCCACCTTGGATGTCGATTTCGACCGGCGCCATGGGATCCATTCGATTCCGGCTCGGGTCGGCCGTGAACGCGCGGTCGCGATCTCCGGGATCGTCCACTTTCTCGCCTGGATCGCACTCCTGCTGCTGCACCTGCAGCACCGCTGGCCCTTGTGGGTGCTGGCGGGCGCCGGACTGGTCGGACTGCTGCTCTACGTCGAGCACCGTCTCGCGGAACAAGTCGAGCTCGCCTTCTTCAACATGAACATCGTGATCGGATTCGCGGTGCTGGCGTTCGTTTCGGCGGGAGTGTTTTTGTGATGCGGCCGGACACTGGAACGGTGCGTCGCATCGCACCGACGAGCGCGATCGCGTCTCTGCTACGCCTCGCTCTTTGCACTCCTTCGTACACAGTTCGTGCGGAAGGATGGCCCGGGTGAGCCGGATTCTCGTCGGAATCAGTGGGGCTTCGGGCGCGGCGTTCGCACTCGATTTCTTACAGCGCTGTCCGGGCGAGAAGTATCTGATCGTCTCCGACTGGGGAAAGGCGCTCCTGCACGACGAGCTCGACCTCACGATCAAGGATCTGGCTCCTTATGTGAAAGAGACCTATTCCGATCACGACCTCGCCTCGCCGTTCGCGTCCGGATCCAACCGATACGACGCGTTCGTGATCGTGCCGTGCAGCGCGTCCACTCTCTCCAAGATCTCTTTCGGTGTGGGCGATACGCTCATCACACGGGCCGCTCAGGTCGCGCTCAAGGAACGGATGCGACTCATCCTCGCGCTCCGCGAGACGCCGCTCTCGACCGGAATGTTGGAGAGCGCGCTCCGGATTTCGCGCGAAGGGGGGATCATCGCGCCGATCATGCCTCCCTTCTACCATCGCCCCTCGACCGTCGAGGACGTGGTCGCCGGATACACTTCCAAGCTGCTCGCGCTGGTGGGCGCCGATCCGGGAGCCGGCTGGAGGGAAGACCGGTTGTGACTCGTAACATCGGCGGCGGTGGGCGGTGAGCTACCTCGATCTGCGCTCCTTCCTGGATCGGCTCGAACGGAACGATGAATTGGTGCGGATCTCCGCGCCGGTCAGCGCGCGCTACGAAATCGCGGAGATCACCAACCGCATCTCCCATCGTTTCGGACCGGCGCTCTTCTTCGAGCGGGTCGACGATTCCCCCTTTCCCGTCGTGACCAACTTGCTCGGATCGCCTCGCCGGATCGAGCTCGCGCTGGGCAAGCCTCCCGCGGAGTTCGGAGAAGGAATCGCAGCGGCCATGG
>CAMPIC010000258.1 GCA_946886185.1 uncultured bacterium | reverse complement strand
ATCACCGCTGGGATGGGAGGCGGCACCGGCCCCGGCGCGGCTCCCGTGCTGGCGCGATACGCGCGAGAGATGGGCGTGCTCACGGTCGCGGTCGTCACCAAGCCGTTCGCGTTCGAGGGGCGCAAGAAAATGGCGCGCGCCAGCCATGGGCTGGAGGCGCTCTCCGACCACGTCGACACCTTGATCGCGATCCCGAACCAGAAGCTCATGCACATCGTCGAGCCGGGCACTTCGTTCAGCGACGCGCTCCTCATGGCGGACGAGGTGCTCTTCCAGGCGACGCGCGGCATCTCCGATCTCATCATGGGACACGGGATCATCAATCTCGACTTCGCCGACGTGCGCACGGTGATGCGCGATCGCGGCAACGCGCTTCTCGGTTCCGGCACCGCTTCCGGCAAAGATCGCGCCGTCGAGGCGGCGCAGGCAGCGGTCTCCTCTCCGCTGCTGGAGGAGGTTTCGATCGAAGGTGCGGAAGCGCTCCTGGTCAACATCCAGGGAGGCGCTTCGATGAGCTTCCACGAAGCGGCGGAGGCGGCGCAGTTCATCGCCGACCGCGTCGGGGAAGACGCCGACGTCTTCTGGGGAGCGGTGGTCGATCCATCTCTGGACGAAGAGATCCGCGTCACTTTGATCGCGACCGGCTTCCCTGGCGCCCGCCGTCTGAGCGATGCCAGCGTTCCTCTCGTGACGCCGCATGCCCGCGAGCCTCGCCCGGGTGAGCTGCGCGGCATCGCGTCCCGGCGCAATGCCGCGCGCTACGAGAGTATCGAGGTCAACCTCGCGAGCGGCCCGGCGCGGGAAGAGTCACCTGCGGTGGACGGGACTGCTATGGAACGCCGCGATTCCGATCGTGCCGCATCCCGCCGGGAGGCTGCTGCCTCCGCGGTAGATGGGCGACTCGGGGAGAAGCCTCCCCTCCGCGCCGCGGTGCGGGCCGAGCGATCCGGCCAGGAGGATGGCTGGACCGAGGAACCGGCGCGCCGCAGGAGCGAGCCGGAGTCGCTGCCGCGCCAGCCCGAGCCGATGCGTCCGGCGGCGAGGCCGGCGGCTCATCCGCCGTCTCGCGCGGAAAAATCTGCCCGTCCCGAGCCGGTCTACGCCGACGCTTCTCTCGCGGGCGCCGAAGGAGATGCGCGCTCGCTCCGCGGGGTGGATGACGGAATCACCGCCCGGGGTTACGACGGATCTATTCAGAAGAACGGAAACCGCCGGGAGGAACGAGGGAGCCACAGGAACCCTCTGGATGTGCCGACCTATCTGAGGAAGCCGGTCGACGACTGACGGATGGTTCCGGACGGGCTCCGGTTGGAACGGTCGGATCGGCTCAGGGAGGAGCGCATCCGGTGTCGTTGCTCGGAAGGCTGTTCTCGCGCGGCGGGGTAGGCCATTACCGCCGCGGGATCGTCTTGTTCAATCGCCAGGAGTACGCCGCGGCCGCCGACTCGTTCGAGCAGGCCATCCGCGAAATTTCCGATCCCGGACATCCGTACCACGGATTGGGTCGCTTCTACGTCGCGGAAGCGCGCGCCAAGCTCGGTCTGGCTCTCTACCGGCAAGGCAGGCTCGATGAAGCGCGCGGTCAATTCGTGCGCGCGCTCGATGCGGGATACCGCTATCCCGATCTGCACTACCTCCTCGCGAGGATCTTCGTCGAGCACGGCGGATTGAAGGAAGCCGAGGAGCATTGCCGCGCCGCGCTCGCGATCAACGCGGAGTACGTGGAAGCGCATGCCTGGCTCGCGATCGTGCTTTGGAAGCAAGGACGGGAAGAGGACGCTCGCGCGGAGCTGGCCCGCATCGCGCAACTCGGATTCCGGCTGCCGGAGGGATTGCGCCTGGATCTGGGGCGGCGTCTCGACGATGCGACCATGGCGCAAGTGAGCGCGGAGACGGAGCGGCGCGCCGACGGAGTCGAGTATGCGCAACGCGCGCTCGAAGCGTATCACCGGGGCGATCTGGAGAGCGCGATCCGCGAATTGCGATCCGCGGTCGAGAGCCAGCCCACCTATGCCGATCTGCGCTGCAAGCTCGGCATCCTCTATGCGGAAGTCGGCCGGTTCGAGCTCGCCGCCGGGCAACTGGAAGCGGCGATCGCGATCAACCCGAAGTATGTCGAGGCGCGGCTCCAGCTCGGTTGGACTCGGCTGCGCATGGACGATGCGGCCGCCTCCATCCCGCATCTAGAAGCAGCCGCCGAAGCTCAGCCGGATTATCCGGACGTTCAGCTCTTCCTCGCGCTCGCGCACCTGCGGCAGGGACAGCTCCTGCAAGCGCGCAACGCCGCCGAGCACGCCCTCTCCCGCAATCCGGTCTTCCATCGCGCGCGCTATGTGCTGGCGCTCGTCCTGGCCGCCATGGATGAAGAGCGAGCCGCGTTCGGGCAGCTCCAGCGCACGCTCGAAGCGGAGCCGCACCTGCTTCACGGGCGCGCGGATCTGGCCAGGTACTACCTGGTGCATGGAGAAGGGGCGAAATCGGAGAGTCTGCTCGATCGCATCCTCGAGGAACATCCGGAGTATCCCGACGCGCATCTCGGAAAGGCTCTGCTCCTCTCGCGCGCGGGCAAGCGCGAGGCCGCCTGTGCGCAGCTCGAGCATGCCCTCGAGCTCAATCCGCGGTTCGTGCGCGCGTTGCGCGTCCTTGCCGAGCTGCGCCTGGAAGCGGACCGGCCCGCCGAGGCCGAGGATGCGCTCCGCCGCGCGATCGCGGTCGCTCCGGAGTATCCCGATCTTCACTTCCTGCTGGGGAAGGCGTTGGAGGCGCAGGCCGCTCCTCCGCGCGACACTCCGTACGCCGAAGCGCGCGGCTCCTCGGAACGATTCGCTCTCACGGCCGCGCACACCGAGGCGATCGCTTCCTACCAGGAAGCGGTACGTCTCAATTCCGGCTATCTCGAGGCGAGGCTCGCGCTCGGTCTGGCCCTGGTGCGCGGCGGGGAGGCGCAACGGGCGCGCGAGGAGCTCGGGGCGGTGCTTCGGATCGATCCGTATCACCCATTGGCGCGCGCGATGGCCGATCCCGCGCTGGTCGGAGAGCTCTAGCGCGACGGGGACCGTTGCCCCGATCGCCGGGATCGGGTGCTCGCTCCGCGTCGTCTGCCTACCCTGGATCCGATGTCCATGACACGCCCGACGGGCTGCGCGTGATGTGCCCATTGCTCGGACTCGACCGACTCGGCCGGAAAGCTTGCTACGAAGCGCCGGAATCGGCCAGCCTCTAGACGATGGATCCAACCACCCCCGTCCAATACCTGGCCGGCGTCGGACCAGTGCGCGCGCGCCGCCTCGAGAAGCTCGGCATCGAGACGATCGAAGACTTGCTCTGGCACGTCCCGCGCTCGCACATGGATCGCCGCGACGTCGCACCGATCGGCCGCCTGCGTCCCGGGTTCGTCGAAACCACCATCGGGCTGATCGGCACGACCCGCTCGCGGAGAACCGGCCGCGGCATGACGCTCTTCGAAGCGGAGATCCTGGCGGAAGAAGGCGGAGCACGCGCCGCCGCGGTCTGGTTCAACCAGGGGTATCTGGCCAAGACGCTCGTCCATGGGATGCGGGTACTGCTCCACGGCAAAGTGGTCCGCCAGGCCGCCCGCGGGGTCCAGTTTCAGAATCCGGAATACGAAGTGTTGAGCGCGCCGCCGGAGGCGGCTGAAGGCGCCTCCAAGCCGACCGCGACCCGGAAGCAGGCGCCGCTGCATGGCGGGCGCGTCGTGCCCCTCTATCCCCTGACCGCGGGAATCACGCAGAAGCAGATCCGCGCCTGGGTCCAGAGCGCTCTCGTAGAGGTCGGAGCCCAGTTGGTCGACCCGCTCCCGCTGTGGATGCGGGAGCGATATCACCTCTGCTCGCTGCTGCAAGCGTTCGAGCGAGTGCACTTCCCGGCGAGCGACGAAGAAGTCGAGGGCGCTCGCCGCCGTCTCGCGTTCGACGAGTTCGCGACGCTGCACCTCGCTTTCTCTCTCGTCAAACAGCAGCGCGCGGAGCCCGGAGCCGCGCTTCCGCTCGTGGGGACCGGCGCTCTGGAGCGAAGCTTCCGGCAGAAGCTCCCGTATAGGCTGACCCAGGGACAGGAGCGCGTGCTTTCCGAGATCCGCGCGGATCTGGCGGGCGATCGTCCCATGAACCGCCTGCTGCAAGGGGACGTCGGATCCGGAAAAACGGTGGTGGCCGCGCTCGCCGCGATCACCGCGATCGAAGCGACCGCGCAGGTCGCGTACATGGTCCCCACCGAGATCCTGGCGCACCAACAGGCGGAGTCATTCCAGAAGTGGCTCATTCCTCTCGGCCGCCGCGCGCGCGCCTTGACCGGCCGCAGCCGCGCGAGCGAGCGCAACACCGTGCTCGCGGAGCTCGCCGAAGGGAGGCTCGACGTTCTCGTGGGAACGCACGCGTTGCTCGAGGATTGGGTCCACTTCCGGCGCCTCGGCCTCGTCATCGTCGATGAGCAGCACCGCTTCGGCGTGCTCCAGCGCGGTCGCCTCCGGCAAAAGGGAGAGTGGCCGCACTGTCTGGTGATGAGCGCCACTCCGATTCCGCGCACTCTCAGCCTCACGCTCTATGGAGATCTCGATCTGTCCCTGCTCACGGAGATGCCGCCCGGGCGCGTTCCTCCCAAGACCCATCTGGTTCCTCTGGGCAAGCGAGAGGACATGCTCCGTTTCGTGGCGGAGGTGTGCCGCAAGGGGGAGCGGGCATTCTTCATCTATCCACTGGTCGAAGAGTCGGAGCAGATCGATCTGCGCGACGCGACGCAGATGGCCGCCACGCTCGCGCAGCACTCGGCCTTCGCCGGAGTCAGGATCGGGCTGATGCACGGGCGGATGAGCGGGGAGGAAAAGGATGAAGCGATGCGCCGCTTTCGCGACGGAACCACGGCGTGTCTGGTCTCGACCACCGTCGTCGAGGTCGGCGTCGACGTGCCGCAGGCCACGGTGATGGTGGTCGAGCACGCCGAGCGATTCGGGCTCTCGCAGCTTCATCAGCTTCGCGGGCGAGTCGGACGCGGCGGCGGAACGTCGCACTTTCTCATGGCGGACCCCGGAAATCTTTCCCCGGAGGCGCGCGAACGTCTGCGCGTCCTGGAGTCGCAGGCGGACGGGTTTCGCGTGGCGGAGGAAGATCTGCGCCTGCGCGGACCGGGAGATCTGCTCGGCACCGCGCAGCACGGCCTCCCCAAGTTCCGCGTCGCCGATCTGATCGGGCTGGACCCGCCCCGGCCGGTCGACACCGTCTT
>CAMPIC010000257.1 GCA_946886185.1 uncultured bacterium | reverse complement strand
CCAGAGGAGAGAACGACATGGCTTTCACGCTCCCGCAGCTTCCGTACGACTACGATCTCTCGGTGACCGCCGATGGAGGCGAAGCGTTCGCTCCGGATCTCCTCGACACGCTCGAGCTGCGCAACGGTACGCCGCTCGCGATCCTCGCGTGGGAAAAGGCGCGCGCTTTCGCATCCAAGGCGGATTGGCGGCGAGCGCTTCTCGTCTTCGACGAAGTGGACGCCAACAGCGATCCGGCAGACGAGCAGCGGCGCGAGCGCTGGGAAGGGGTGATCGGGGAGGAAGTGGACGGATTTCCCAAGATCGGCGGCCCGGGATCCGGACGGATGGGAAAGCGATACGAGCTCCGCCCGGCGCACCGGCTCGGAGACCCCATCGACTTCACTGGACCGGTTTCTCTTTACGTGAGCGGAATCGACGGGCGAATCCATCTGTACGGGGCCAGGGCGGGGTGGATCGAGATCGATCACGACGACGATCTCCTGGTGGATGCGCGGCTCGACATGGCGGACCAGGACGGCGACGGATTTTTCGACACCTGGTATTGGGACGGAGACGGCGACGGAGTTCCGGAGGATACCTTTCAGGCGTTCGACCCGCACGCGACCCCGCTCGCGATGGACTGGAGCGCGATTGCGCGCGCCGAAGAAGGGCTGCGCGCCGCCTCGGGAGGGCTCGATCAGTACGAACGATTCCGAGCCGATCTCGAGCGCTGGCTCGTGGCAGGCAAGTTCGTTCCGCTCCAATGAGCGAGCGGCGCGAGAGGAGAACCATGGCGGATCTCTATCCCCCGAAACCGCACATCGTCGAGAACGCGCTCCTGCGCGACCGCGACGAGTACGATCGGCTCTACCGGCAATCGCTGGAGCATCCCGAGGAGTTCTGGGCAGAACAGGCGAAACGGCTGCACTGGTTCGCTCCCTGGAACCGTGTGATGGATGCCGACTATCGCGAGGTCGAGTTCTCCTGGTACGCGGGGGGCAAGCTCAACGCCTGCTACAACTGCGTCGACCGGCATCTCACGGAGCGCGCGGACCAGGTCGCGATCATCTGGGCGCGCGACGAAGCAGGAGAATACGAGCGGATCACCTACCGGCAGCTGCATCGCGAAGTGGGGAAGATGGCGAACGTCCTGCTTTCCCACGGAGTGCGGCGCGGCGATCGCGTCTGCATCTACCTGCCGATGATCCCGGAGCTCGCTTACGTCATGCTGGCGTGCGCTCGCATCGGCGCGATGCATTCGGTGGTGTTCGGCGGGTTCAGCGCCGAGTCGCTGCGCGATCGGATCGTCGATGCCGGCTCCGAAGTGATCGTGACCGCCAACGAAGGGCTGCGCGGCGGCAAACGCCTTCCTCTCAAAGCGACGGTGGACGAGGCGGTCGAGGGACTGCCCGGAGTCCGGCACGTCCTGGTGGCGAAGCGGACCGACGCGCAAGTTCCGATGCGGCCGGGCCGGGATGTGTGGATCGCGGAGGCGGCGCGGAAGGAGCGCGCGGTCGCTCCGGTGGAGTGGATGGACGCCGAAGATCCGCTCTTCATCCTCTACACCTCCGGTTCCACGGGAAAGCCCAAGGGAGTGCTGCACACGACAGGCGGCTACCTCGTCTTCACCGCGATGACGCACCAGTTGGTCTTCGACTATCACCCGGGAGAGATCTACTTCTGCGCCGCCGACATCGGCTGGATCACCGGTCACAGCTACATTCTCTACGGACCGCTCGCAAACGGCGCCACTACCGTGATGTTCGAATCGATCCCCACCTATCCCGACGCGGGACGGTACTGGCGGATCGTGGATGACCTCGGCGTCGACATCTTCTACACCGCCCCGACCGCGCTCCGAGCCATCGCGCGCGAGGGAGACGAGTGGGTCAAACGCTATCGCCGCACCTCGCTGCGGGTGCTCGGAACGGTCGGCGAGCCGATCAATCCCGAGGTGTGGAAGTGGTATCACGACGTGGTGGGAGAAGGTCGAGCCGCCGTCGTCGACACCTGGTGGCAGACCGAGACGGGGGGGATCCTCATCGCGCCGCTTCCCGGGGTCACTCCCTGCAAGCCGGGCTCCGCGACGAGTCCATTCTTCGGGATCGAGCCGGTCCTGGTCGATGATCAGGGCGCGCGGCTCGAAGGAAACGGCGTGAGCGGCAATCTCTGTCTCGCCCGCTCCTGGCCCGGGCAGGCGCGCACGCTTTACGGAGACCATGCGCGGTTTCGCAGCACCTACTTCGAGGCGTATCCAGGGCTCTATTTCACGGGAGACGGCTGCCGGCGCGATGACGACGGCTATTACTGGATCACGGGCCGTGTGGATGACGTCATCAATGTGAGCGGTCATCGCCTCGGGACCGCGGAGGTCGAGAGCGCCCTCGTGGAGCACCAGCTCGTGGCGGAAGCGGCGGTGGTGGGCTATCCGCACGAGATCAAGGGGCAGGGAATTTTCGCGTACGTGCTGCTCAATCCCGACGCGTTGCTCGAGGGAGAAGCGGATCCGGAAATCGTGGGCGCGCTCAAAGAGCAGGTGCGCCACGCCATTGGTCCCATCGCCACGCCCGACCGGATCATGATCGTTCCCGGTCTCCCCAAGACCCGGAGCGGGAAGATCATGCGAAGAATCCTGCGCAAGATCGCCGCCGGGGAATACGACGGATTGGGAGACGTGACCACGCTGGCCGATCCTTCCGTGGTCGCGCAGCTCGTCGAAACGCACCGGAACATGCGCTGACGCGCGGCTCGTATCGAAGCGTGACGCGAATTCTTACCTCACTTCCCCGCGGTCATGCCACCACGGCAGGAGATCGCGGGCGTTATCAAAGCGTGCTGCGAATCGCGGCATTGCTTTTCCTCGGCTTGGCAGGCGGCTGCCGGCTGTTCTCGAGCGACCTCGGCGAGATCTCGGCGCGTCCGTTCCGTTTCCATGGACAAGAAGTGACCGTGGAAGGGCGGGTAGAAGCGGTGCGGTGGATGCCGCAAGTCGGCGCGATGGGATTTCGACTGGTCGATGGCTCCGACTCGCTCCTGGTGATCACGCAGGCGGTGCCCCCGCGGGAAGGGGAACAGGTGCGGATGCCGGGGCGCGTCCATCGAAGCTTCCCCGTGGGCGATGGCGAGCGCGTCGTGCTCCTCGTGATCGCGCCTCCCAAACCCGGGAACGGCGATGTCCGCTGACGACCGCGAGACGCGCCCGCTGGGCGATGAAACGCCGCCCAGCGACAAGACGCTACCCAGCGGCGAGACTCCGGCCAGGGACAAGACGCCGCCCAGCGGTGGAGCATGGCCCAGTTACCGAGGTTCGCTGCGCGACGGTGAGATCCTTCCGGGCGTGCCGTATCGGGCTTTCGTCCGTGCGGCCACGGGATGCACCACCGAGGCGGAGTTCCGAAGCTCAGCCTTCTATCGACAGCATGGAGAAGCGCTCGAACGACTGCTGAGCACGCCGCGAATCGTCGCGCGCACGGACCCGCAGCCTCCCCAGCATTCGCCGGATCGGTTTCGCATCGTCCACTGGAACATCGAGAAGGGAAAACAGCTCAGCCGGATCGTGGAACGGCTCCGGGACGATCCAATTCTCGCGGACGCCGACGTCTATTCCTTCAACGAAGTCGACGTAGGAATGGCGCGCTCCGGAAACAACGCCGACGTGGCTCAGGTGCTGGCCGATGCGCTCCACTGCCATCACGCATTCGTGCCGAGCTATCTCGAATGCACCAAAGGTCCCGGCGAGGAGTCCCTCGCGCCGGGGGAGAACACTCGCGGCTGGCATGGACTCGCGATCCTGAGCCGCTTCCCGATCGAATCGGCGCGCGTCATTCCTCTGCCGAGCTGCTTCGACTACTACGACTTTTTCGAGAAGCGATATGGCCGGCGACAAGGTCTCGCCGTGCGCATTCGCTGGCGAAGGCATCTCGTCGAGGTGATCTCGACACACTTGGAGGTTCGCAACACTCCCCAGTGCCGCGCGCGCCAGATGCACGCGCTCCTGGAGGGACTGGAAGACGGAGCTGCCTCGCTCCCCGTTCCGAAGCTGGCCGTGGCCAGCGCGCCGGAACGATCGACGGGAGCGCGGCGCGAAGGGGGTTCCGCCGCGCATGCTCGGACCGATGCCTCAACCCCTGCCTCAACCAGTGCCTCGGCCCACGCCGCGTCTGATGCCTCGACCCACGCCGCGGCCGACGCTTCGAACCACGCCTCCGCCCATACCGCGAACCAAGCGCACGAGCTTCCCCAGGTGATCGCAGGCGATTTCAACACCAACTCCTTCCGCCGCGGCTCGGTGGTCCGCTCCGCGCGCGAGTTCGCCCGCATCGTGGCGAGCTCGCCGGAGGCGCTCGATCGCGAGCTCCGCGAACCGTACGCGCGGGAGCCCCTGTTCGCGCTGCTCGAACGGCGGGGATTCTCCTTCCGGGATCTGAGCGACGGTCAGCCGACGGCGGAGCAGATCCTCGGGAGCGCGGAGGATCTGGAAATGCTTCCCCCGCCCATGCGGAGCTGGCTCTCGCGGACCTTCGGGCTGGGGACGCGGGTACTGCGGATGCGCCTGGACTGGATCGCGGCCCGGGGATGGGCGCCACTGGAGGCGCGCACGCACGCGGCGCTGACTCCGGATGGGCCCGCCTCCGACCACGCGGCCATCCATGCCGATCTCGAGCTCGAGTGAATCCCTCAGGGTAGCACCTACGGCGCTCGGGCGCGTATCCTGTGCGACGGTGTGCGGGGACGGACTCCACGCATGTCCCGGAATCCCCGAAATCCCGACTGGTCCTGTGAGGAGCGAAATGATGTCCGAACGTATCCGTGGTCGGCTTCCCATCCTCGGCTTCCTGCTCCTGGCGCTGCTCTCGATCAGAGCGATCGCTGCGCCGGAGGAGGCCATCGACCCAGGAGAGATCCCCGACCACGTCGACGTTCCGGTCCAGGCGATCCTTTCGCACGAAGCGCTCCGTCCCGGCGACTCGGCGAAGCTCGCGGTGATCTACCGGATTCCGCCGCAGTCGCACATCCAGGTGAACGATTTCTTCACCGTGGAGGTGCGCGGAGGTCTGGCCGCATCGCTCGGAGCGCCGACCCTGCCCACGCCGGGAACGTTTTTCGACGAGCCGATCTATCAGGGCAATCTCACCGCGATCTACCCGGTGCAGATCCCGAAGGACGCGCCGATCGGTGCGTCCACGATCGAGATCGCCGCGGGATATCAGGCATGTCTCGAAGAGCCGGTCTTCGTCTGCTTCGCTCCGGAGGAACGCACGCTCTCCGTG
>CAMPIC010000256.1 GCA_946886185.1 uncultured bacterium | reverse complement strand
GCGCCAGAACCCCCCGGAAATCGGCGCGCGACAGCATCCGCGTCGCGACGCCAAACACGCCGCGCGCACCCCTCGATCTCGACCGCGCCACCGCGGCGCAAATTGAATCGTTGCCTGGAGTTGGACCTGTTCTCGCCGCCCGCGGGATCACGCGTGTCCACGCTCAGCTCGACTTCGGTGACGGTCACCTTCTTCGTCCCGCTGGGGAACGGGCGCTCACCCCGATCCGATTCGGACGGGTCAGTGGGAGCACCGCGAACGAAGTCGATCTGGATCCGTTCCACCAGCTCCGCCTCGAACATGTTGCGCGTGGAGTTTTGCTCTTCGTTCCAGTCCCAGTTCGGTGGGATGTCCGGGTCCGTTTGCACGTCGGTCGGATCGAACACGAACAAGAAGGCCTGATCGAAAAGCTCCGAATACCGGTCGATCTCGCGCTTCTCATAGGAAACCATGAGATTGTTCATCACGCCGTCGATGGTGGTGCGAAGCTGATAGATTTCGTCGCCGCCCGTCTTCGGCTTTGTCTTGTCCGGAGAGAAAAGACATCCGGGGATGAGCGCCAGCATCGCCGCGATCCACACGAGGCGCGCATCGATTCGTTTCGTTCTGTTCATCGATCTCCTCCGTCGCTGTCCGTCCAAGTAGCTCTTCGGCACTTCGCGGCCGGGTCCAAAGTTTCCCCGCAGGTTCGTGCGGGGCAGGTCGGCCTTCTACAAAAACACCACTCTTCGATCGATCCGGAGACGTCCCCAGGCTGCGTTGCTGGATCCGTCTTCCTTGTCCTGCCAGTCATAAATGGCCCACAGATTCCCCACGCCGGACTCTCGAAAATACAGATCGCATTCCCCGGAGTACACCCGGCTCGCCCCCCCGAGCTGGAACTCCAGCCGATAGCCGAGATCCTGGTAGTAGACCTGGCGTTCCCCCTGGGGACTCTGCCCGGCTTCCAGGAGATTGGGAGGGACGGTCCAGGTGAGCGTGACCACCCCGGTCTCGTTCAGGAAGTCGTTCAGGAACGCGTCGGTCACCGCCACCTCCTTCGCCTTGGTCCAGGGAAGGTTCACTTGGAAGTCCTGCGCGTCCGCGTCGGTCGGTAGGAAGGTGAAGTCTTCCGTGAGCGAGGTCTCGTAGTTGATGGTCGATTTCGCTTCCAGGGTCGCTTCGATGTTCCGCAGCACCACGATCGGTTCGTCGGGGGTCTCGTAGGGGATTTCGACGATCACCCGCGGCGGCTCCGGATCACGCGTGTCGAGCAGGCCGCATCCCGCGCTCATCCCGCAGAGAAGGACCGCGATCGTGTCCAATGAGGATCGAGGGATTGTGCGACGCTGCGGCATACGACTCCGTCTCAAAAGGTCCGATTTGCGCTGGCCTGGCCTCTCCAGTAGCTGGGCTCGTTGCTCGAGGATATCCGTTCGAGCTTGAGTGTGAACACCAGGTCCTTCGGGAAGGTGTGCTTGACGTCCACGCCCCAGATCGACTCGAGGAGATCGCGCTGGCTGGTCGTCCCGTCGACGATCTGCGTGACGTCGCGCACGTCATAGCGCTGCCGATAGAAGGCGAGGAGGGACGGGATGAGCTGATAGCTGGTCTCCGCCTCCAGGATCTGTTGCACCTCGTCGGTGTCCTTGGCATATCCGCGCGGCCGGCCGGGGCCCAGGCTGGTGAACGCGCCGGAGTCCCGAAAGCGGAACTCGTGATCGAAGCGGAGATTGGCGCGCGAGGAAAGAAGCGTGACCAGCTCCGTCTCCAGCCGGCTCTGCCGGAAGAGATTGCTCTTGTCCTCGTCGAAGGCGAAGGTGCTGGAGTTCGCGTTGATCGTGACCCGCTGCTTCAGCTTGGTGGAGGGGCGGACGCTCCAATCGTACCCAGCTCCCACCGACAGCACCGTCTCCACCGAGTTCGCGCTCGACTTCCTCTCCGAGATGTTGATCGTCTGGCGCTCGTCCCACTGCATGTTGAGCGTGGTGTTGAGGGTGGGGCTGGCCGAGAAGGTCCAGGAGGTGTCGAGGGTCCGGCGCAGCACGTCGCGGTCGTCCCTCACCTGCCCCTCCTGCGCGTGATAATAGGTCTGCTTGAGATCTCCATCCCCCGACAAGGTCGCGCGCAGGCGCTTGCCGAAGTTGCGGCGCAGCACCATCCGGATGTTCACGCCGTCCTCGTCGTAGTCGGTGGTGTTGTCGTAGACGTTCTCCGAGCGATCGATTCCGGCGATCAGCTCCATCTCGGTCTCAGCGAAGAAACCGAATTGCGGTCCGAAGACGGCGAGAATGTTGCCGCCGAGACCGCGGGAGGTCTTTCCGGCTCCCTGGTCGGAAAGGTCGTAGGTGGTCCGGATACGGCGCACGTTCGAGTCGAGGCCGAGCTCGATTCCCCAGATCGGCCTTCCCTCCACCTGGAACGAGAGTCCTTCGTCCCGCCCCAGCCGGGTATCCTGGGCGCGCTGGGTGGTGGAGTACTCCTGGATGCGTGTCCGGGTCGAGCTCGCGGAAAATCCGACATTGGTGTCGTTGTTCGGGGCATAGGTCCCGGTTATCACGTAGGCGTCCGACTCGTCTGCGTTCTCGCCGGAGACGAACCGAGTGGAATCCGGCTCGAGGGGCCGATCCGTCTCGAAGTCTTCGTTGGCGCGGCTGATCCCGGCCGTCATCCGGAAGGAAAACGCAGCCGCGGGATTCAGGTTGATCTCGGAGTCGACCGAGCGCGCGATCCCGCTGGCATCGGTGGAGTCGGCGTTGGAGAGAATCCGCGTGGTCCGATTCCGGGACTGATTGATCGAAACGGATTGTGTGCCATCGATCCGGCCGGTCGTGGACCAGGCGATCACTCCTTCGGCGAGCCCGAGCTGATCCTGCAGCGCCGCCCCCAGCGCTTCGGTGGTCACGAAGATGCCGAGGCGATCATCCTCGTCCACCTGCCGGTTGACATCGCTCTTGGTATGCGATCGATCGAAGCCGAGCTCGCTCCCGATCGACCATCCGCCGAGCTCGGCGAAGTCGTACGCGAGGGAGGTGAGACCGCGCCCTACCTGCTGGCGGCGGTTGGCCTGGGCGCTGTTCTTGGTCACATCCACGGTCCAGCGACTCTTGAGGATGAGCGCGCCATACTCCTCCTGGAGCGCGGCGCTCTCTCCGAAAACGGTCGAGGTCCGATTCACTCTGTAGTTGCTCCCCAGCTGCGGATGAAACCCCAAGCGATCGAACAGTCCACCTGACTGAAGGGTGTCGACAACGACCACTCCTTCCTCCCACGCGATCGAGTCCGCGTAGGCGGCGACGCTGTCGAGCTGCGCTTCGGTCAGCTCCTTGGGTTCCTCGTCCTTGGTCTGCGCCCGTCCGGGATCGATCCAGAGCATCGTGAGAGAGAGCATGAGGATGAGCGCGCTCGCTGGAACAGGCCAACGACGCGCGTCCCGCGATGAGACGGAATCAGACATCGAGAGTCGGAATAGCTGCAACCGAACGCGGATCTCCCGCGATTGTGTCCCACTGGATCAGCCGAACTGCCGTAATGGCGGAGTCGAGCGGTAGCAAGGAGTGTTTCGGTCGCCCTCCAGTCCTGGGGATGTACTTCAAATCACGCTGAGAAGTCTAACGGAACTCGGGTCGAGATGCCAACTGCCGATTCCGCGGTGAGGAAATCTCGGCCCCATCGCGCAGCGGAGCCGCCGTATGGATTGACCTTTGCGTATAGCGGACCCTACCCTCCGCCGATGCCCCTTTCGAACGGTTCGGCAAGAGTTGCCCAGTCTTCACCCCGCGGTCACGCCCGTGCGCGCCTGGGATTCCCCCTGGAGCCGCCCCCTCTCCGATGACCCGTCCGGCGCAGTCCACTCGCGAGAAGATGACCGGCGCCCTCGCCTGGACGTTCGTGCCCCGATTCGTCCAGACGATCGTATCGGTCGGCACGTCCATGCTCATCTTTCGGACGCTCGACGAGTTCGATCTGGGCACCCTCAAGGTGCTCCAGGGCGTCTTGAGCGTGGTGGTGATCCTGGTCGGTTTCGGACTCGGTCAGGCGCTCAATCGCTTCATTCCCGAGATCCGGCTCCAGGGTCCGACGGTGGAGAGCCGCGCCCTGCTCTACCGCAGCCTCCTCCTGCAGTCGGGGATCTGGCTCCTGCTCAGCCTGATCCTGGTCTCCAGTCGAGGTTTCCTCGCGGAACGTTTCCCTACCTACGGCTCGGTCATGATCCTGGGAGTGCTGCTCTCGATCTGTGAAGTCGCCGCGGGGACGATCAACCAGTACGCCATCGCCTCCTACCGCACGCGCGAAATGGCGGCCGGGATGGTGACCGCTTCCCTCCTCACCGCCGTGGCCACCGCCTGGCTGCTCCACGTAGGGCTGCGGGTTCCCGGAGTCCTGCTCGCGCTCGCGCTCGGATATGTCGCCAACGTGGTGGTGCTCGCGATCCTGCTGCGCGGGGCCAGCGCGGGTTCGGTGCGCGCCTCCCGTTCGACCTTTCCCTGGGGAAGGCTCTTTCGCTACGCGGGCCCATGGGTGCCGAACAATCTGCTCAACTTCGTGGTCTGGCGGGCCTCGGAGACGATTCTTCTCGGCATCTACTGGCCGCGCGTCTACGCCGCTTATTTCGAGCGTGCCTATCAGCTCCCGCAGATGGCGCTGGAGTTCATTCCGAACTCGATCTATCCGCTCGTCCTGGCGGGCTTTTCGGAGTCGAGCACCATCACGCGCGAGCGTATGCCGGAGTTCATCTCCTATTACTACCGCCTGCTCTTCTTCGTGCTCGCGCCGATCACCATCCTCGGACTGGCCGTCGGGGACAGTCTGATGATCTCGCTCTACGGTCTGAAGATGGCGCCCGCGGGGCCCTACTGCCAGGCGTTCTTCGTCATCTTCACCCTCAGCTTTTTCGGCACACCGCTCAGCATGGCGATCTACGTGGTGGAGAAGGTGTGGGTCAACGTGCTGCTCAACGTCGGCTACGCGGTCGTGACTCTCGGTCTCGACTTCTACTTGATTCCGCGCTACGGGCTGCTCGGCGCGACCATTCCCACCGGCATCGTGACCGCGCTGACGCCGATCGTCCGGTGGTACATCGCCAAGCGGTACGTGCCGGGGATCCAGATTCCCTGGCTGTTCATCGGGAAATGCTTCCTCGCCGCCGCGCCGCTGCTGCTCCTCTTCTGGGCGAAGGAGTGGGCGGTGAGTGCGGTGCGGCTGCTCCTGCTCTGTCTCGCGGGGGTGTGGTGACGGTCCTCTCCTACCGGCTCCTCCGCGTTCTCGGGCCGGAG
>CAMPIC010000255.1 GCA_946886185.1 uncultured bacterium | reverse complement strand
CGGAGTGGCGGCGGTACTTCACGGAGGCCGTCGAGTCCGCACCCGTCGTCCTCGACTCGAAGCTCCACGTCCGCCCCCTGGCGGACCAGCGAAACACGGACCCGAGCCGCTCCTGCGTGGCGACCCGCATTCCCGATCGCCTCCTGCACGATTCGATACAGATGAGTCGCTTCCCACGGGTCATCGATCGGTTCGCCCTGCACCGCCAGCTCGCACGGGATCCCGTAGCTGCGCTGGAATTCGGCCGCCAGCGCCTGCAACGCGGGCTCCAATCCGAGGGATCGCACTTCCACCGGATGGAATTCGTGAGCGATCGTGCGCACCTGGCGGGTGACCTCTTCGATTCCGGTACGCACATCGCGGAGCTCTTCCGAGTCGCACCCGCCGCCTCGCATCTCGAGAGCGAAGACGCGCAGGGAAAGCGCCACGAGCTGCTGGCAAGTCCCATCGTGGAGATCCTCGCCGATCCTCCGGCGCTCCGCCTCGCACGCCGACAGCACACGGTCGGACATCGACTGACTTTCCGTGGCCTCTCGCACGAGGATGCATACCTCGTCGCCGTCGGGACAAATACGGGCTTCGAAATGCCGAGCCTCGCCGTCGAAATCGAGGTGGTACTCGTAGCGCGCGAGCTTGGCGCCCCCGTCCAGCACGCTCTGAATGGCGCTGCGCGTCATCCGGGCCAGGCCGGCCGGAAGCAGATCGTCGATCGTCCGGCCGATGACCTCGTGTTCGGAGCGAGCCAAGAGCGGCAGATCGCCGGGGTTCAGGCAGTCGAGGAAGCAGCCATCACGATCGAGGCGGAAGAACAGATCGGGCATCGCATTGACGAGACCTCGGAACCGAGAGCCGTCTTCGGCAAAGCGACGGAGGCTGCGCATCTCTTCCCTGAGGCGATCGTTTTCACGGCGTTCGTCCTTCAGGGCTCTTTCGAGCTGCGCTATGGTCACGAGGAGCTCATTGCCGCCGCTCGTGGATCGGGGGGGATGATTCACTCCGGGCATTTCCCATCTCTCGATGTGCCTGGGTCCCCGCAAGTAGCCCCATATACGGGAACCGGGGTGATTCTATAGGAGTCGATGGGGAATTGTCATGAGCCAAACCAGGGGCAAGCAGCTTTCTTCGCGCGAGCGCCTGTTGGCTGTTCTCGGGGTCGCCGGCGTAGTCCTCCTCGTGCTGTTCTTGTATCGACCGGTCGCTCCCCGGCCGGTGTTCGAGGACCTGGCCGAGCTCGCCCCTTTACCAGATTCCTTCGCTGTCTACCAACAACGCAGGACCGGCGACGCGTTCGCCCTCTATGACGCCGGTCAATACGACCGCTTCATCGACCGCGTGAAGGCCGAGATCTCCGAGCCGACCCAGGGACAATTGCTCTACCTGGGCTCCGCGCAGCTCCTCGCGGACCGCCTCAGCGACGCCGTCTACAGCCTGCGACGCGTGGTCGTTTCAGACGATTCTCTGCTGGTCGCGGAGGCTCGCTGGCAGCTCGCGCAGGCATATCTGCGCTCGGACGAAGCTGCCCCGGCGCAAGACGAGCTGCGGCACCTTTCGAGCCGGCGCGCCCACCGTTCGTATGAGGCGACGCACCAGCTGTCCGTTCTGGAAACCCGTTTGCCGGATCGGTCGGCTGCGGAATGAGCGTACAGGGATGCTTCAGTTGATATAGCCCAGGCTTCGGAGCAATTCGAGCGTCTCCGCGTCCATCGGGGTCGCCGGCCCCACTCCGGCGGGACGTTCCTGCAGAATTCGGTGCAGCCATTCGGCGACCAGGACGCGCGCGCTGTCGAGCTCGGCAGATTTTCGACCGGCAAGATCGAACTGCTCGAGCGAATCGCTCCTCACGTCGTACAGATCCTCTCTGTCCCCCGTCGGATGCTCCGGGGCGCGCACATAGTAGGAAAACCGCGACGTGCGCACCCCCGCGACCCCGTCCACCTGATTCCCCATGAAGGTTGCACGGCGGGTCCACTGCTCTCCGTCGAAGAGCGGAACCAGCGACCTCCCCTGGAATGATTCCGGAGCCGGGATTGCACAGAGCTGCAGGAGAGTAGGGGCCAGATCGGTCGTTCCGACGATGGTCTGCGCCACCAGGGCCGGAATTTGACCCGGCCATCGAATCAGGAGCGGGATGTGCAACGTCTCCCGGTAGTCCTGGTGGTGGCCGAAGCGACCATGCTCTCGGAACTCCTCGCCATGATCGGACGTGATCAGCACGATGGTGGACTCGAGAAGTCCACGCTCTTCCAGAAACCGATCGAGGATTCCGATCTGAGCGTCCACGAAGTGCAAGCTGGAGGCGTAGAGCGATTCCAGAGTCGCGACATCCTCAGGCGAGATCAGCGAGTCCAACGGTGTGCCTCTCTCGAGCGCCCGATTGACCGCGCGCAGATAGCGGGCGCCGCTCATTCCGTCTCGTACGAAATGGTCGGATGGAAGCTCCTCCTCGATTCCGAGCTGGACGAGCATTTCTCGATGGGCCTGATAGGGAAGCCGGTGCAGCGGCCAGCGCGCTCCCCAACTCGCATGGACGTCGTACACATGCAAGAACAGGAAAAATGGAGGAGGGCGCCGGGCTCCGTCCCCGCGTTGCGTCTGGTCGATCCATCGCATGGCGGAACGAACGATGTCGTCGGAGTGTCCGACTTCGCGGAAGAGGCTCACATCGCTGTGCGCCCGAAACGGCAGGAACGCCTGACATACCCCCTTGCCGTCGGGATAGTGCATGTAATGCTCGAATCCTCGATCGAACCCGCGGGCCGCTCCCACGAATCCGCGGCGATCGCCGTCGACCATCCCGAGAGTGCGGTAGCCGTGATCAGCGTAAATTTCAGCGAGGGTGGGAATCTCCTCCGCTAACCGGCTGTCGAGATCCTCCACACCGTGGGTCGGCGGGTAGAGCGAGGTCAACATGCTCGCGTGCGCGGGGAGCGTCCAGTTTTCCGGGGAGAAGGCCTGCGTGAAGCGCGTTCCGGCGGCCGCGATGCGGTCGAGAGCCGGGGTGGTCCTCGCCGGATACCCATAGCAGGAGAGGTAATCGGCGCGGGCAGTGTCGATCGAGATGAGGATCACATTGGGCCGATCCGCGCGCGCGATCCCTTCGACCGACGCGGGGACACGAGGAGTCCACAGCGCGAGCAGCAAGAGCAGGCTCGACGCGGCGATCCCGGGCAGGATGGTCCGCAACAGAGGGGCCACGACCCGCGCGAGCAGCCAGGACACGCCGACCGCCGCCGCGATGGCGCTTGCGAACAGCAGCACAGATCGGGCGGTGAAGGGCGAGTCGATCCAGTGGCGGCCGACGTGATCCGTCGCGAGCAGCGCCGTCAGGATCGTCAGACCCAGTTGCACCGCGCGCCCCGGAGTCGGTTCGATCCGCGCAATGCGCACCGCTCCGAAGAAGGCGAGCGCTTCGAGCGCGAACAGCAGGATGTATCCGGACGCGCCGATCCCGAGTGCGCGCAGCAGATCGCCGCGGCTCGCCACATGGAAGTGGCCGCGCACCGCCAAAGAGACCATCTCGCACGCCAGAAAGATGAGGTGGACCGAGAGGAGCGACCAGACCCAACACGATGGCCGGGTAGAACGCGTCACATGCATGCTCCATCCGCATTCGACGGCCCGGGGAAGCGGCTCACCGCGGCACGCTGCCCGAGAGCCTCCCCGGGCTCCCCGTGATTATGAGAGAATCACCCCGGGTTTGCGACCCGCAGCCGTCGTCATGCAACGCGAGGAGATCTCGAGATGCTCACCCTCCGGTACCGTCCTTCCAACCGTCTGCTCGTCTGGAACCGGCGTGTCTGGCTTTTCGGAGCTATCTGGCTGGCGGCCTCGTGCGGAGGCGCATCCGCGTCCGGAGCGGACGAGGGCGCTGCGTTCCAGGTACGCGCGCGGGACGCGGAGTCGATCGCGAGATCGCTCGCCGCTCCGCCGCCTCCGACGGGAAAGCACTGGGTGTTCTTCACCGACAAGCAGATCTTCGACTCCGCCGCGTGCGCGCGCGAGCTCCGGCGGCTCGCCTCCTCGATCGAGCCTCATGCGGCCGCTCGGCGGGCTCGCTCCATGGGACGTGATGTAGTCGACTTCCACGACATTTCGGTCCCCGAGCGGTATCTGGAGTCGGTTGCCCGCACCGGAGCGCACGTCGCGCGAACCAGCCGGTGGCTCAATGCCGTGAGCGTCGAGGCCACTCCGGCACAGCTCGAGGCGCTGGCGGGATTGGGTTTCGTCGCGAAGATCGAACCGGTCCGCGGCACGCGCAAGGATGGCAAGCGCGACGGCCTCGCGCCCACCGCGAATCGCGGGAGCTCCCCGCCGCCACCTCGTATCGCGAGCGACCGATATGACTACGGTCCTTCCCGCGATCAGATCGATCAAATCAACGTGACCACCGCCCACGCGGCACGCCTGAGCGGCGCGGGCGTGATCGTGGCGATGTTCGACACCGGGTTTCAGCACGAACACCCCGCCTTCGCGCAGATCCTCGCGGACGGTCGGCTCCTCGCGCAGTACGACTTCGTCAAGAACGACGGGGAGACGCAGAACGAGCCGGGCGACAACCCGCAGCAGCACGTGCACGGCACCTTCACCTGGTCCACGCTGGGAGGATTCTTCGAAGGGGAGCTCGTCGGCCCCGCCTTCGGCGCGAGCTTCCTCCTCGGAAAGACGGAGGATCTGGACAGCGAGACTCCGCTCGAAGAGGACAACTGGGTTGCGGCGGCGGAATGGGCGGATGCCCAGGGGGCGGACGTGATCTCGACCTCGCTCTCCTACATCGACTGGTATGTCTACGAGGACATGGACGGCGACACCGCGCCGATCACGCGCGCGGCCGACATCGCGGCCAGCCGCGGAATCGTCGTCTGCGTTTCCGCGGGCAATCAGGGCGGCCTTCCCTGGTACTACATCGGCGCTCCCGCGGACGCGGATTCGGTCATCGCGGTCGGTGCGGTGGATCGCGACAACGTGCTCGCCGAGTTCTCCAGCCATGGCCCCACCGCCGACGGGCGCATCAAGCCGGAGGTGGTCGCCCTGGGCGTCGACACGTGGTGCGCGCTACCCATCGAGTTCGGAGACGACTTCACCGACGTCTCGGGAACGTCGCTCTCCTGCCCGCTGGTGGGAGGAGCCGCGGCGCTCGTCCTGGAAGCGCACCCGTCGTGGAGCCCGATGAAAGTGCGCGATCAGCTCCTTGCGACCGCGGACAATGCCGCCAGCCCCGATAACGATCGCGGCTGGGGATTGATCGACGTGTGGAGAGCGATCCGCGAG
>CAMPIC010000254.1 GCA_946886185.1 uncultured bacterium | reverse complement strand
CTTCCGCGATCGGTTCCTGCGAAAACGGCTCACCCTCCAGCGTGCGATAGACGCGGAAGGAGATGACCGGGTTCTCCCGATCGACCTGCTGCGGTTGATGCCACTGCAGAGCGACGCCATCGACCGAAGGCGCGGCGGTGAGATCCTCCGGCGGGTCGGTGGGATAGATAGTGGCCAACGCATCGCTCGAACGAACGCTCTCGCCCGATCCGAAGACTGCGCTGACCGCGTAGCGGTACGCGCCGACGGGGACGCCGTGATCGACGTAGCTGGCGGGATCGAGCGGGTCGGTGACTTCCGCGATCGGATCGATCGGGAAGGGCGCCTCTCCCTCGGCTCGATAGATCCGGTACGCCAGCACCGGGTTTTCCGGGTGCAAGGGTCGCGGCCGATTCCAGTCGAGGCGAATCGAATCCGCCGCGACCGAAGCGATGAGGTTGAACGGAGGGCTCGACCAGACCGAGTCCGGCACCGTCGCGTGGAGCGACGTGTCGCTTTCCGCCGTCGTGTACGCCGCCGTCACGGCATATTCGAAGCTCTGGTACGGAACGTTCGGGTCGATGTATCCGATCGTCGCCGAGGTATCGCTCACCTCGGCGAGCGCGGTGTCCGGAAACTCCTCGCCCGCCATCGCGCGGTAAATGCGATAGAGCTCGATCGGATTCTCCGGGGCCAGGTCTTCCGGACGCGACCACGACAGCGAGATCGAGTCGGAGCTCACCGTGTAGGCCAGATCGGTGGGCGGATCGGAAGGATAGATGGTCGCTTCCGTATCCACGGAACGCGCCGACTCATTCCACTCATACTCCGCCACGACCGCGTATCGATAGGTCCCGGCAGGCAGCGGGTCGTCCACGTACGCGACCACGGCAGCGGTGTCATTCGCAGTCGCGATCGGATCGGCGGGATACTCCTCATTGAGCGGAGCGCGATAGACACGATACCCAGTGAGCGGATTGTCCGGATGGATCGGATCGGGACGATTCCACTCGACCCGGATCGTGTCGACGCTCACCGAAGCGGCCAGGTCACTCACAGGCTCGGCAGGGAACACGCCCACCAACGCCTCGTTGGAAAGACCGCTCTCGTCCAGCTCATACACCGCGGTGACCGCGTATCGATACTCGCCGAAAGCCAGCCCGAGGTCGGTGAACTGCACCACCGAAGCGGTGTCGCTCGGCTCCGCGATCGGCTGGCTGGGGAAGGGATCCGACCCCTGCGCGCGATAGACGCGATAGTGGAGGAGCGGATTGTTGACGTGGATCGGCGCCGGACGTTCCCACGACAGCGAGACCGTGTCGGTATGCGCGGTCGCGGAGAGGTTGGCCGGGGGGATCCGCGGCAGCCGCGCGAGCACCGTATCGACCGCCGCTGCGATGTTGAGAATGCCCCACCCGTAGCTGTTGTCTTCGCCCGCCGTTCCCTTGTCCACCGCGGTCGACATGAGGATCAACTTGATGTCCTCGACGGTGATGTCCGGATCGACCTGCCGGAGGATGGCGACCGCGGCAGAGGTGTGCGGCGCCGCCTGCGAAGCTCCGGTCTTGAGGTCGTATCCCCCTCCCGGAACGGTCGAGCTGATGAGTGTGCCGGGCGCGGTCAGCTCCGGTTTGATCGACACCTGGTCGCACGGGGAAGGGCCCCGGCCGCTCGTGGGATAGATCGGATAGCTGGGATCGGTCGAATTCACGTTGCCCACGCTGAAGTTCACCGTGGGCGACTCCGCGCGGCTCTCGGGAGAGTTGACCGACATCGGGAACGGACCGCGATTGTCCACCGCGATGGTGTTGACGACCCCGGCGGCTTCCACCAGGTCGATCGCGTTCCAGAAGGTGGTCTGGCAGTCGCCGGTCGTGCCCCAGGAGTTGTTGATCACGTCCGGAACGTCGTCGATCGTCTCGGGATCGCCATCAGGATCGACCGCCCACTCGTAGCAGTCGATGATCTTTTCCGCGTCGAACTGGATCGTCGCGCCCGCCGCGATCCAGGAGGCTCCCGGGGCGACGCCGATCGCTCCCCCCAGAGGCGTCTCAGCGACCATGATTCCCAGGACATGCGTGCCATGCGTGCGCGCGTCGTACGGGAAGGTGGTCCCGGTGTACGGATCCTTCCACGCTTCCCACCAGTTCACTCCGGGCTGCGCGCCTCGCCAGCGGCTGGCCAGCGCCGGGTGGTTGCCGTCCGCTCCCGAATCGAACGCCGCGACCAGGCGCCCCTGTCCGCGGAAGCCTTTGGTCCACGCCGGCTCGACGGCGATGCAGATCAGGTTGTTCGGGAGCACGAATCCCTGCGGCTCGCCGGCCTCCCTGTCTCCGTTGGCATCCTCTCCCAACCGCACGGGGACCGGTTCGTTCATGTAGATGATGCCGACGTCGGGGCGCGCCGCCAGGATGTCGAAGACTTCCGGGCGCGCAGTCACCGAGATCATGTTGGTGACCCAATAGCTGCGGTAGGAAGTGACCCGGCCCTGAAGCTTCCAGCTGGCGAGCTGCTCCAGCAAAGGAGACTGGGTCCGCTGAGCGAGCTCTTGAGCGGACCGGATCACGTGCCGGTGGCGAAGCGCGCGCGAAGTGAGCTGGTTCTGCTCGATCTGCTGATCGATCCGCGCGAGATCGACCTGCTCCGCGATCATGACGAGACCCGTTACGAACGAGCTGCTGGGAGTGGCCGCGAGTTGCTCGATGAACTGCTCGTGCAATTCGCCTGCTCGGGCGGGCGCACTCGCGCAGAGCAGAGCGCTCAGGATGAACCAAAGCCGGGAAGGGCGTAAGATCCGGGCTGTGCGAATGGTGGCAGGTCCCGACCACGACATAGCCGTTCCTCGTTGTTGTTCTCGTAGCCAATCCCGGGGGACGGGGAAGGTGGCAGGCCGTTGGAATCATCGGACGCCGGATCCAGGCAGCGTCCCGACTCGAAGCGGGAACGGTACTCCACCACCGCCATCGAATGCGACATCACAGACTGTAGCAAAATTTTGACAGCCGATCCATCGAACTCGCCTCAAAACCGGTTGAAATTCGGGATGGAGGCCGGCGGTTGCGCCAGTTTCCCCAATCGGGCCGGGAGGCGCACGGAGTGCCAGCGCGATCTGGATTCGCGCTTCCTCTCAAAAAGAGCTGCGATCGCCCGATCGCGCCTTGTACCGTTCCTCCCTTGCTTCGCGGGAACGGATGGGCGCAGCTTGACGATGCTCGCCCCGCTCAGGGAGTGACTCGATCGGATCCGTCCTATCGGCGCGAAGTCGGTAGCGAGGGGCCTTCGGACGAAGGGAGTGGACAGACGATGGATCGCACCGTAGTGCTCGCGTATTCGGGGGGCCTCGACACCAGCTGCATCCTCAAGTGGCTGGTGCTGGAGGGTTATCGAGTTCACGCCTACATCGCCGACGTGGGCCAGGAAGAGGATTTCGAACAGGTCGCCGCCCGCGCGCGCAAGACCGGTGCCGACGACGTCGAAGTGGTGGACCTGAAACGCGAATTCGTGACCGACTACATTTTCCCGGCGATTCGGGGAAAGGCGGTGTACGAAGGCCGCTATCTTCTCGGGACCGCTCTGGCTCGCCCTCTCATCGCCAAGAAGCAGGTGGAGATCGCGCGCCGCATCGGAGCGAAGTGGCTCGCGCACGGGGCGACGGGCAAGGGGAACGATCAGGTCCGCTTCGAGCTTGCCTATGCCGCGCTCGCGCCGCGCCATCAGGTGCTTTCTCCGTGGAAGGAACCGTCGTTCCTGGCGCGTTTCCAGGGGCGTTCTGATCTGATCCACTTCGCCGAGGAGCACGGGATCGAAGTGCCGGTCACGATGGAGCGCTCCTTCAGCACCGACGAGAACCTGATGCACAAGAGCTACGAGTCAGGAATTTTGGAAGATCCGCTGCTGCGCCCGAGCAAGGAGATCTTCACCGTTTGCGCCGATCCGACTGACGCGCCGGACCGGGAGACGCGCGTAGAGATCGAATTCAAGGACGGGTATCCGATCCGGATCTCCAATCCTGCCGCCGGCATCGAGAAGACCGACCCGTTGGAGCTTTTCCTGTACTGCAACGAGCTGGGACGCATCAACGGCATCGGCCGGATCGACATCGTCGAGAACCGTTTCGTCGGGATCAAGTCGCGGGGGATCTACGAGACGCCGGGCGGCACTATCTTGCACAACGCGCTCCGGGATCTCGAGGGAATCGCGATGGACAAGGAAGTGCAGCGCCTGCGCGACATGTTCGCCCCCGAGCTCGCCGCGGTGATCTACAACGGGTTCTGGTTCAGTCCGGAGATGGACTTCATCATGGCCGCGATCGAGAAGAGCCAGGAGCTCATCGACGGAGTGGTGCACATGTCGCTCTACAAGGGGAACGCGATGCCGGTGGGGCGAAGCTCGCCGAACTCGCTCTACAACCAGGAACTCTCCAGCATGGACATCGCCGGAGGATTCGACCAGTCCGACTCGCGCGGGTTCATTCGCGTCAATGCGCTGCGGCTCAAGGCGCATCGCTTGATTCTGCGGCGCGCGGGGGCGGAGGAGCCGACCGCGAGCTGACTGAGGTCGCCGCTCGATCGCGGTAGTGCGCCCGTAGTGCAGTGGTCGGCGCCGCGCCTCGACCAGCCGGTCGCTTCTCGGTGAATTGGGCGCTCTGATGAATGGGTGGCTTCTCGGTCTGGGAGGAAGCTTCGGAACATGCGGCTCTGGGATGCGGAAGGTGCGAGTCTCGATCAGGCGGTGCTCGCCTTCACCGTCGGCGACGATCCGGTGCTGGATCGCGAGCTCCTGCCGTTCGATTGCCTCGCCTCCGCCGCGCATGCGCGGATGCTGCACGAGATTGGGATGCTTCGCAGCGAGGAGCTCGAGTCCGTTCTTGGCGCGCTCGCGGCGGCCCGGCGGATGGCGCTCGCCGATCGGTTCGAGATCGCGCTGGAACAGGAGGATGGCCATACCGCCCTCGAGCTGTTCCTGGTCGATCGAGTCGGGGAAGCGGGCAGGAAGATCCACACCGGCCGATCTCGCAACGACCAGGTCATCGCCGCGCTGCGCCTCCTGATCCGGGAACGTCTGCTCCTGCTCGGAGAGCAGATCCAGGAAATCGCGCTCCTGCTTCTCGATCGCTCGGAAGAGGAGCGCGAGACCCCTCTGCCGGGATACACACACACCCGGCAGGCGATGCCGTCCACGGTCGGGCAGCTCCTGTCCAGCGTGGCGGAGGGCCTGGCCGCCGATCTCGAGCTGTTCCTCGGGCCTCTCGCGCTGGCCCATCGCTCGGCGCTGGGTTCGGCCTCAGGGTATGGA
>CAMPIC010000253.1 GCA_946886185.1 uncultured bacterium | reverse complement strand
GGCGCGAACTCCGACCGGCGGCGTGCGTTTGACCGAAGCGCCCGAGGAAGCGGTCTCCCCGGAAGTCGATCTGCGCGGCCATCGCGCGGACGACGCGATCGAGACGCTGGAGCGCTATCTGGACCGCGCCGCGATCGGCGGACGCACGCAGGTGCGGATCATCCACGGGAAGGGGACCGGCACGCTCAAGCGGGACGTGGAGCGGCTCCTGCGAAAGCATCCGCTGGTCGAGTCGTTCCGGAGCGGAGAGCAAACGGAAGGCGGCTGGGGAGTCACGATTGCGGAGTTGGGTCGTCGAGCGGGGTAGAACGAGCTGAGCTGGATGAGACGCTCATGCGAACAAAAGCCGCGTAGGCGTTCCGTCCGTTGGAACCGTCAGGAGGGGGAGTGAGTCGAGGGGGCTCGGATCCATTCGTGGAGAGGGTCCGCGAGGCGAGCGACATCGTCGAGATCGTCGGCGCCTCGGTGGAGCTCAAGCGCGCCTCCTCGCGCTGGCGTGGGCTCTGCCCGTTCCACGGCGAGAAGACCCCGTCGTTCTACGTGAGCCCGGACTACCAGTCCTACCACTGCTTCGGCTGTGGTGTCGGAGGCGACGTTTTCTCATTCGTCATGGCGCAGGAGAACCTGACCTTCCCGGAGGCGCTCCGCTATCTGGCGGAAAGAGCCGGCATCCAGATGCCCGACCAGCGCGGTCCGTCGGTCGATCGCCTGGAGAGCATCCGGCAGGCGCTGCGGGTGGCGAGGACGTTCTATGTCCACCAGCTGGCCGGCGCCGCGGGAGCCGGAGCCCGGAGCTATCTAGAGCGGAGGGGCATCGGGCGGGAGCTCTGGAATCAGTACGGACTCGGGGTCGCCCCCGATGGATGGGATGCGCTGCTCCGCCACGCCAGGAACTACGTCTCCGAGCGGACCCTGGTCGAAGCCGGTTTGGCGGTGGAGAAGAATCCGGGACGTCTGTACGATCGGTTCCGCAATCGCCTGATGATTCCGATCGAATCCGCCGGAGGGATGCCGGTAGGGTTCGGTGGTCGGATTTTGGCGGACGAAGAGCCCAAGTACATGAACTCTCCCGAGACTCCCGTGTATCGGAAGGGTTCCGTGCTTTTCGGGCTCCCGCAAGCTCGGGAGGGAATTCGAGCGGCCGGCCGGGTGATCGTGGTGGAGGGCTATTTCGACGTCCTCTCACTTGCCGAAGGAGGCATCGTCTCGGTCGTCGGAACCTGTGGAACGGCGTTGACCCCCGACCAGGCGCGTCAACTCGGCCGCCTCGGAGTGGAAGTGGTCCTTCTCTTCGACGGAGACGGAGCCGGCATCCAGGCCGCGATCCGCGCGCTGCCGGTCATGGTGGGCGCGGTCGCCTCGGTCCGCGTCGCCACGCCCCCGACGGGGCAGGATCCCGACGACTGGATCCGCAATGCGGGCAAGCCCGCGGTGGACCGAGAGCTGGAGAACGCCCGCACTCCGGTGGCTTTTTTGGAGGATCAGGCGGTCCACGGAAAATTATCGCGCACCGAAGCAGCCGCGCAGGCCGTTGCCCTCGTCGAACGCTTGGAGGATCCGCTGGTCCGCGACCTGTGGATCCAGGAGATCGCGGGACGGTTCGGACTGAGCGAGCGCGCCATCGTGGAGCGGTTGTCCGGCAAGACGCCGGCCCCCGCTCCTCGCCGCGTTTCGGGACGATGGACCCCGCGGGAGGCAGCCTGTCTGCGCACCGCGCTGCAGACGCCCCAACGGGCGGGGGAGATCGCCGATCTCGCGGAAGCACTGAAAGCGCGCGCCCCGTTCCTCGAGGTCCTGCGCTGGATCCAGGAGCAGAGCGAGCGCGCCGGCGGCAGCTCGATCGTTCCGGCGGAACTGATCACCCGCGCGACCCGGGAGCTGCCCGATGGAGGCGGACTGGCGGCTCTCCCGGTCGGGGAGGAGCAGCCGGTGCTCGAGATCGAGGTCGTGTTGCACGACCTGAGCCGCAGGGTCCTGAAGACGCGCATGGAACAGGCCACGCGTGAGATTCGATTGGCTGAGGATGCCGGTGATTCGGTCGGTTTGATCCGGTGGTTGAACGAGAAAAAGAGGTTGTCCAGTGAGCTCCGCGCCCTCGAAGGAATCGCAAGCGATCGCGAAAGCAGGTCCACGGAAAGTGATGGAACGGGGACGAATGCCCCGGTATTCTGACCGAATGGCCAGAAAAGGAGAATCCCGCAGGATGAAGACGAAGTCCAGGCCCCACGCTCTTCAGGACCTGAAGGATCTGGCGGTACGCCAGGGCTTCGTCACCTACGACCAGATCGACGCCCGCATCGACAAAGCGCTCGACAGCCAGACCATGATCGAGCAGATGGATTCGGCGTTCGAGATGCTCCAGGAAATGAACGTCCCCTGGTACGACTCCGAGGAAGAGGCGTACCGGTTCCAGAAGCAGGCGCGCACCACCGAGGACAAGAAGGACGAGAAGGCTCCGGCGCAGACGGTCGTGCGTTACGACGACCCGGTGCGCATGTACCTGCGCGAGATGGGGCGTGTTCCCCTTCTCAATCGGGAAGGGGAAGTCGAGATCGCCAAGCGGATCGAATCCGCGGAGAACGCGATCATCGACGCGATGTTCAAGACCCCGATCGCGATCCGCGAAGTGCAGGCGATCGCCGAGAAGCTCAAGGAAGGCAAGGCGAAGCTGGATGATCTGATCCAGATCGATCTGGCCAACTGGAACGGCGAAGCATCCGCCACCGCGGAGAAGAAGCGCGTCGCCGCCGCGATGGTCAAGATCACCCGCGCCTATCAGGACCTCGAGAAGGTGCGCCCCGAAGGCGCGAAGCGGATGTCCGAGAAGCGGCGCCAGGCCTATGAGGAGAAGCTCGCCAAGCACGAGGTCCGCCTCATCAGCGAAGTCCAGAAGCTGGTCGTCAATCCGAAGCTCGTCGATCGTCTGAGCGCGAAGCTCCGGCGCGAGCGCGACCGCCTGGACGAAGCCCACGCATACGTGGAGATGCGCGAGCGGGAGATCGCCCAGCGCGAGGAGCGCCTCGCCGCGCTCACCAACGGGAAGAAGCGCCCGTCGGCTCGCAAGACCTCCAAGACCGCGTCGAAAACTTCCTCGAAGGAGGTGGACGCGCAGGTTCTGACGGAGGAGATCGCCGAGCTGACTCGCGACTGCAAGGCGGAGAAGCGCAAGATCCGCCGGCACGAGAAGGATCTGACCATGACCCTCCTCGAGCTGCGCATGGCGTGCGCGGCGATCTATCGAGGAGAGACGGACCGCGATCAGGCCAAGAAGGAGATGATCGAGGCGAACGTGCGCCTCGTGATCTCGATCGCGAAGCGCTATACCAACCGCGGCCTCGAGTTCCTCGACCTGATCCAGGAAGGCAACTCCGGCCTGATGCGTGCGGTCGAGAAGTTCGACTACCGCAAGGGCTACAAGTTCTCGACCTACGCCACCTGGTGGATCCGCCAGGCGATCACCCGCGCGATCGCGGACCAGGCGCGCACCATCCGCGTGCCGGTGCACATGATCGAGGCGATCAACAAGGTGGTGCGCACTTCCCGGCGGCTGCTCCAGGACCTGGGGCGCGAACCGACTCCGGAAGAGATCGCGGAGCGGCTCAAGATGCCGGTCGAGAAGATCAAGATGGTGCTCAAAGCGGCGCAGGAGCCGGTCTCGCTGGATCGTCCGATCGGCGAGGATGACGACTCGAACCTGGGCGACTTCATCGAGGACACCTCGGTCATCTCTCCGGCGCACTCGGCGGCGTTCGCGATGCTGCGCGACGAGGTGAACGAGGTCCTGGAGACGCTGACCAAGCGCGAGGCGCGCGTGATCCGGCTGCGGTTCGGGCTCACCGAGGACGGGTGCCCGCGCACGCTCGAAGAGGTGGGCGCGCTGTTCAACGTCACGCGTGAGCGCATCCGGCAGATCGAAGCCAAGGCGCTCCGGAAGCTGCGGCATCCGACTCGGCGGCGGAGGCTCCGCTCCTTCGTCGAGATGACCTGATCGCTTCCGAACACATCGAACACGTCGAAGGGGCTGCCTCTACATAGGCGGCCCTTTCCGCTGGCCGTCGTCCGCTCGAAGCGCGTACTGCGCGTCCGCTCGAAGCGCGTACTGCACGTCGCTCGAAGCGCGTACTGCACGTCCGCTCGGGGACCGGGGCCCGAGGACCATCTCGGGGAGCGGCGCGCGCACTTGCTTACGGACGCGCCGGCGCGCGCCTCGGCCTCGCAATCACGCGAACACAGGCTGGTAGTTGCTGGTGGCGGTTGTTGGTTCGTGGGGCGGGTCATAGACTCCGAGGATGGTCAACCCATCTTCGACGGAGCGGGTGGTGCGGGAGGCGGTGACTGGAGCTGAAAGGTTTCGGGAGGCGGAGGCGTATGCGGGGCATCGTGCGAATCCGCATTTGGAGAAGCGGAATGAGTTGCTGCTCTCTTTGCTGCCGGCGGACGTGACGCGGGTGCTCGATGTGGGATGTGGACCGGGTGTAGCAGGGCATGCGATGGAGAGCGCGGGGCGCACGGTGTACAGCCTCGATGCGAGTATGGCGGCGCTGCGAGCGGGACCTCCGCGGCCGGTCTGTGCAAGTGCGACGGCGCTGCCGTTTCCGGACGGCGCGTTCGATGCGTCGGTGTCGTTCGAGCTGCTCGAGCACCTACCGCGCGAAGCTGTGACGGATGCGGCGCGTGAAATCGCGAGGGTGGCGCGTCGATGGATTATTTTCGGGGTTCCACATCGCGAGAACTTGAAGCGTAACCATCTTCGTTGTCCAGATTGCGGTCATGAGTTCAACCGATCCGGACATCTCAATCAATTCGATGCGGATGCGATCGCACGGCTCTTTCCGGGATGGCGGGCGCGTACAACGCACATCTGTGGACCTGCGGTGCGTGACTATCCAGCGCCGCTCTTGTGGACTCGACATCACATCGCCAAGAGCTATTCGGAGATGGGAGGCGGGCACGGAGTACGCTGCCCTGAGTGCGGTCAGGATCAGTTCCCCGCGTTCCGTTACAACCCGCTGTCCTGGATGCTCGACGCGACCAACAAGCTGATCAGCCGCCGCCGCCCCTACTGGATCATCCAGCTCCTCGAACGCGCATGAGGCGACTGGGGGCGCTTGAGCGTCGCACCTTGAAGACCCTCGTCGCCGAGCCTTCGCCGTGAGCCCGGCGAGTCTCGGGTGTATCCAAGCGCTGGCGATGAGCGGACGGATCTCGGTTGCGGTCGGTTTCTCGGCGGGGCCTCACCTTCTTGCCCGAGATCTCGAACCCGCATAGCGACGACCCCCC
>CAMPIC010000252.1 GCA_946886185.1 uncultured bacterium | reverse complement strand
GAGCCTCCACTTCGGTCGTGTACGAAGTGGGTCTAGCGAACGGCCGTGCCAGGATCTGGAAGCGGAAGACCAGAGTCAGTAAATGATTGGAATTATGTAAGTTACGAGGTCATCACCATGGGTCACCGGAGGGGCTGGATCGGCAAGGGATCGCTCTAAGTTCGTCGATGTCAACGAATCAGAGCACAAGAGTCTATAGATCAATCAGTTAAGTGGTTCGTTGATTCGCGCGAACGCGAGCAGCGCGCGTCCTTCACTGAGGTGCGGCCCCCGACGCAATCGCTACCGAATGCGCGGCCGGAATTGCGCAAGCTCGATCCTTTTAGACCGACGGGTATGGGCGCAACTCGATCGCTGGAGCTACCGGTGTGCTGCCTTGATGCGTCCCCAGGATGTGGGCTCGACCGGGGTCGGTCCGCAATCGTCCGGATTGTTCTGTCCGATCGTGCATTCGAGCTCGACGAGCGTGTCTCCCGCTCCGCTCGTCGCAGCGTCATATCCATCGTTCGGTCCCGCTCCGTCCGGACAACGGCCGATGCAGAGTAGGCCGGACGCGGCATCGAAGATCATGTTCCAACCGAGCTGATCGACGCGCACGCCTTGATCGTCGAACAGGTACGCGAGCTCCGTCGCTTCCAGATCGATATCGCCCGGCAGCTTCATCGACCCGACTCCTCCCGGCAGGACGAAGCTGATGGTCAACGGCACCGTGCTGCCGGCTCCGAACGTCATGAACCAGCCGAGCGGAGTGATGACGCTGGCCGTGGGGTTGAACAGCTCGACGTTGTCTCCGGTGAGAAGCCCGCCGCCACCGTTCGGATCCAGCTCGTTGATGATGAGGCTGGAGCCGAGCTGCGGCGGCGGAGCGTCGTTCATCGCGCCGAACGTGTGAGTCAGATCGAGCGTCCAAAACACCGCGTCGAGCGCCGGATCGAGCGGAGGGAGCGAGGATGCGTCGGGCGCCCGGCTCATCGAGACGAGCGGTTCGTCATGGGGCAGGGGAGCGCCTCCCATGTTTCCGTACTGCACGCCATCCGCGCGCGCTTTGAGATCGTCGATCAGATCGAGATCGCCGCCGATGTCATGCATGATCCCGCCCAGATCGTCGAGCACGAGATACTCGCCGGGCGCGATGATCGTGCCGTCGGGAATGAGGAACACGCCGGTTTCTTCGAGGGTCCAACCGGTCAGCGAAACGGAGTCAGAGCCGCTGTTGTAAAGCTCCACTCTCTCCGTTCCGCGCACCACGACTTCGTTGAGGTAGATCTCGGCCTGCGCGGACGATCCGGCTAGCAGAAGAGCCGCGATCGACAGGGAAAGACGTGCTGCAGAGTTCATCAGGGCCCTTCGTGGTTGCTCCGTTTCCATTGTCCAAGCTGTGAGACGCGTTCCGGACGTTCCGCCGGATGAACCGACCTTCGCCTCCCCCGGACCGATACGCGTTACCGGCTTCAGTTCTGGCGACCCGTACAGGTCGGATCGGCTGCGAGCGACTCGTTCAGCGCCCCGGTTTCCTGCTCGTGCGCGGTCGCTTGCCGGATCCATCCTGGGGCTGCGCGCCGTAACGCCGCATTCGATGGCGCATGCGCGTCTCGGTCATCCCCAGCAAACGCGCCGCCTGCGATTGATTCCAATCGGAGAGCACGAGCGCGCGCCGAATGAGCTGACCTTCCACCGCCATGAGCCGCGCATCGAGAGTTTCGCCCGGCTTGAGGAGACCGGCGGACTCGGTCTCATCCACGGGGGACGCCGCCTCGGCAGCTTCTCGGATGCGTGCAGGTAGATCCGCGGCGGTGATCCGGCCCTCCCGGTTCATCGCCACCAAATACTCTAGCAGATTGCGCAGCTCCCGGACGTTCCCAGGCCATGGATACCGGAGCAGGATCTCTCGCGCATCCGCGGCGATGCGCGGAGGGGCGGCGCCGGACTTGGACGCGAACTCGGCGAGGAAGTGATCCGCCAGGAGAAGCACGTCGTCTCCACGCTCTCGCAGCGCAGGCATCGCGATCGGAACCACGCTCAGACGATAGTAGAGGTCTTCACGGAAGCGGCCCGCCCGCATCTCCTCGAACAGATCGCGGCTCGTCGCGGCGATGACGCGCACGTCCACGTGAATCGGATGCCGGCCGCCCACGCGCTGGAACTCGCGCTCCTGAAGCACGCGAAGCAGCTTCGACTGCGTCCCGGGCTCGATGTCACCGATCTCGTCGAGGAAGAGAGTTCCTCCGTCGGCGAGCTCGAATCGCCCCGGGCGCTCGCGATCCGCCCCGGTGAACGCTCCCTTCTCGTGTCCGAAGAACTCGGCCTCGATCAAATCGCGCGGGATGGAGGGGCAGGAAATCGCTTCGAACGGTCCCGCGGCGCGCGCGCTGTGACGATGGAGCGCTCGCGCGATGAGCTCTTTGCCCGTGCCGCTCTCGCCTTGGAGGAGCACGGAAGAGTCGAGCGGAGCAACGCGGGCGACGGTGTGCAGCACCGCGCGCAGCGCCTCGCTGCGCCCGACGATGCCGGGCGTTGATTCCGCAAGACTCGGCGACACCTCGATCGCGCTCTCCACGTGCCCCGGGAGATCGAAGATGAGACCCAGAATCGCCGCGGTCAGCTCCACGAGCGATCCGATGGAGGCGAGAGACGCTTCGCGGCCGATGTCCGCCTGTCCCGCGATGACCAAGGAAGCAGGTTCGGAGCTGGCTGAGGCGGGAATCGCGGCGGCCGCCAGGAACCGTCTCGTCGAGTCGATTTGTGGGAGCCAATGGATTTCCAAGGCGCGCGACGTGTGGGCGCGATGGCAGAGCTCGCCCGCTTCGGCGGGGAGCATCCTCTGGACCGGACGCGCGGCGAGGATGTCGAGGTCAGATCCATCGCTCCTCACCACGAAGCCGGCGTCGATTTCGAACAGCTCGAGGATCGCGTCGAGCGTTTCCTCGATCGCACTGTCCAAATCGCGCGTCTTCCGGAGCGAGCGGGTGAGAGCCGCCAATCCCTGCGTCGCGCTGACGAGAACGGAGTCGGCGCCGTCGGCGGCGAGGTCTTCTCCGAAACGTTCGATTTCCTTGACGAGATCATCGCGCCCCAGCTCGCGCGCCACCTCGGAAGCCCGCCCGAGGGTATGGCGCGCTTGCCGGCGGCTGATTTTCCATTCTGCTTCCGCGAGGGCGCGCAGGCACCGCCATCGAAGCAGAGCGTTACCCATCGTGGTGAACGCTTCCTCGGCGCGGCGCAAGCGCTCGGCTCCCGCTTCCGCGGCGCCCGCCTGCAGAAAGAGGCGACCCAGGGTGAGCCGGCACAAGGCGAGGTAATAGGGAGATTGGAGCTCGCGGAACGCGCGCTCGCTCGCGAGCAACGCTTCCCGCGCGGCCTCGTGGGAGTGGAGCGCGCGGTGCGTCTCGCCTTGCAAACGGAGCGCTTCGGCCGCGTGCCGCGGGTTGTCGGCCATCTCTTGCGCGCGCGCGGCGAGGCGAAGCGCCTCTGGATACTGCTCGCGCCGGATCGTGAGGTCGGTCTCCAGGAGGAGAGCGTCGCACTGTCCCGCGCGATCGCCGGCGCGCTCCGCCACCGAATGAAGCTCGCGCGTCGCCGCATCCGCCTCGGTCAATCGACCCAGCTCCAGGCAGGCCCGCCCGCGCGCGAACCACGCGGCGGTCAGCCCTTCCACCCGTTCCACTTCCTTCATTGCCTGGATGGAGCGATCGGCCCAACCGATCGCATCCTCGTACGCGCCGGCCATGTGCGAGACGTTCGCGAGATTGTTGAGACACTTCGCCTGCCCCGCGAGGTTACCCATCTCCTCGCGGATGGCCAGCGCTTCGCGCAGATGCGTCTCCGCGGCGGCGGCGTCGCCTCGATACGACGCGAGTACGCCCAGATTGGTCGATGCATACGCCATCATGTCGCGATGACCGAGGCGATCGAAGATCGCGCGAGCGCGCCGGAAGTTTTCCTCCGCATCGGAGTTGCGTCCGAGCTGGATCTGCACGGTCCCGATGTTGTTGAGGGCGGTGGCGCCGTCCTCTTCCCGCCCCGATGCTTCGTAGAGCTGGAGGGAGCGCTGATGCGCTTCCAGAGCCTGGTCCAGGAGCCCTAACTTGAAGCAGGCGTTTCCGAGTCCGCGGCTGGCGCGCGCCAGACCCGGGCGATCGCCGGTCGCCTCGCGGATCCGCACCGCCTCGCTGAAGGCGCGCATCGACTCGTCGGGCGATCCGAGCTGGCGCTGCAGCATTCCGAACTCTTCGAGTGCGCGTGCGCGCAACGCTCCGGGGGTTTCTCCGCTGGAGAGCTGCAGGCTCTCGCGAATCGCGGACAGCGCTTCGGGAAACCGACCGCGCTTGCGCAAGAGCTCGCCGAGATGGCAGCAGGTCTCCGCAGCGGGGAGCAGATCGTCCTCGGCAAGCTGCAGCTCGAGCGCTTCTCGCCATCGAGCCTCGGCGTCATCGAACCGGGACTGCGCCTTCGCGATCTGTCCGGAGAGCAGGAGCGCCTTGCCGCGACGCCGAGTGTCCTCTCCGGCAGCCTCCAGGGCGTGACGGATGCAGCGCTCCGCGTCTTCCAGATCTTCGCGGTCCAGGAAGGCGCGCGCCGAGTCCAGCAGCACATCGACGAGCGCGAAGGCGGAATCCATCCGATGAGTTCCTCTTCTCCGCAAGGGCGGAGGGGTTCATGACGGGTCAGTGTAGCCCGGGCGGCCCGAAGGAGCGAAGCGGGAGCGCGGAGTGCCCGGTGAGAATCGAGGGAGTCTTCGTGCAGTGGGGGATCAGTGATCAAGGAGTCGTGGAACAGTCGGCAGGACCAGCGGTGAAGAAGTTTGAGTGACGGAGTCGGGAGATGCAGTGGCTGAACGCAGGGAGGTGCCGAGTTCAGTGGCCGGAGCGGGCCAGATACGTGGTAAAGAAACGGACGCCGCGATGTCGTTTCGCGGCGTCCGGGTTTCGGGATCTCGCTGCGCACCTCGCCTTGGCGGCACTGCGCGGTCGCGAGAACGGTCTTACTCGGCCGGGCCGAACAGGTAGATGTGGAATCCGACCTCGGTGAAGTTGTCTCCGAAGAGGCCGAAGTTCGTCGAGCTGTCGGCATCTCCCGGAGGGCTGGTGTTCTCGATCGCGAGACCGTGGGAAGCGGAGATGCTGACGTTGTCCACCAAGAAGATCTCGGCTTCCAACTCCGCCAGAATCCGCAACCGCGTCTCGGAGTCGGTGTCGGTCCCACCGGCCACGAGCACGTCCTGGGAATTGAAACCGATTCCCGGGCGGAACATGAAGTGAGCACGATCCCAGCTCCGCAGCATGATCGGAACGCCCGCTTCGATCGTGAAGCCC
>CAMPIC010000251.1 GCA_946886185.1 uncultured bacterium | reverse complement strand
ATCCCGGTCGATGTCGAACCAGCTGAACGGTCCCCCGCGCGAGCCGCTCGCTCGCGGCGCGGGCAGGACGTTGTCCGATTCGATGAATACGCCCGTTCCGTCGTTGATGTAGATCCAGGCCCGACCCTCGATCTGCGACCCGCTGTTGTACGTGCCGGTCATGAGGATGTCCATGTCTCCGTCGGAGTCATAGTCAGCCCAGGTGGCGGCGGTGATGTCGAACCAGCCCTCGCACGGGATGCAATCGATGACCTCGAACGGCACGAAGGTCTCGTTGTCGTTCCGGTAAATCCGAAGGACGACGTTGAACGACCCGTCCACCTCCTTGATGTGGCCCGCCACCAGGATGTCGTAATCGCCATCCTCGTCGTAGTCGCCCCACTGCGCTTCTCCGTGCTCGACGGTGAGCGGGCCGAGGATGTCCTCGCCGGTGAAGAGCCCCTCTCCATCGTTGCGATAGCGGCGAATGAAGCCGTCATCGGTAAGAGGCGCCAGGTTCACCAGCAGCAGGTCCAGGTCCTGGTCATTGTCGAAGTCCGCCCACTGCGTCTGCGCGTGGCGGGTCGGCGCGAATCCCGGCTCCACCTCCGTGAAGAGGAATCCGCCGGTTTCGTCCGGACCGTCGTTGCGCACCATGGCGGTGCGCCACTCGAACTCCTCGAAGTCGAAGACGGACGGAATGATCGCATCCAGGTCCCCATCGTTGTCGAAGTCGGCCCAGGTGATGGAGCGCAGATCGAAGTCCGCCTGATCGTTGTCCTCGGCATAGCCCGGCAGGACCGTTTCGGTAAGGACGAGGGTTCCGGCGTCGTTGCGATAGAGCACCGTCTCTCCATCGGTCCCCAGCATGAGGTCCTCGTCGCCGTCGTTGTCCACGTCTCCCCAGGCCAGGTCGGACGCTCCCGTGGTGAGATCATCCAGCGGAACGTCGATGTAGCTGAACTCCCACTCGGTGGGCGTCGCCTCGCCGTCGTTGCGGAAGAGCACCAGCTTGTACTCGACGCTCTGGTTGTACACCACGTAGAAGCCGAGCACCGCCACGTCCAGGTCCCCGTCCGAGTCATAGTCGGCCGGCGCCGTCGTCGCGACCCAGAAGTCCTCGTCCTGAGGCGTGACGAAGAGCGGATCGAACGGAGTCACTTCCGTGAAATCGCCGAAGACGCCGCCCGGGCCTTCCTGCGCCACGACCGCGCGCCCCGTCGTGGCCTGATCTCCGTCGTCGTCCGTCACCGTGAGGTACACGATGTACGTGTCTTCCTCATCATAGGTGTGCACCGGGTTCTGCTCGGTGGAGAACGTGCTGTCGCCGAAATCCCACTCCCAGCTCACGACCACGCCGTCCGGATCGGTGCTGGTGTCAGTGAACTGCACCGTCATGCCGGGCGAGGTGAACTCGAAGGAAGCTTCCGGAGGACGGTTGTTCGGAGGAGGCGGCGGTCCTTCGAAGTGCTCGATGTATCCCTGATATCCCGCGGCCCACGCCGATCCGTCTTCGTCGGCGATGATCGAGGAGAAGATGCCGAATCCGTCGGAGCCGATCTCCAGGGCCGCCCAGGTGTGGCCGGCATTGGCGGTGTAGTAGGCGAAGTCCTCCGTGGTCGTGAGCCAGACCTCGTTGGGACCGACAACATAGATGTCGGTGAACTGGAAGTCGGGATCGCCCGGAATCGGCAGCTCTTCCCACGTCAAACCGCCGTCGCTGCTGCGGACCGCGAGACCGAACCAGCCGACCGCGTATCCGCTGCTCTGGTCGACGAAATCCATGTCATTGATCAGTCCGCTGGAGGCGGGCACGGTGCCCGGTTCCCATGTGTCGCCACCGTCGGTCGTGCGGTAGAAGATGTCGCTCGCGTTCGCGGCCCAGCCGTAGTCCCCTTCGAAGTCGATCGATTGATACAGACCTCCGACGCCGGGGACGGGGGTCCAGGTGACACCTCCGTCGGTGGTGTGATAGATCGCGGACTCCTCGAATCCGGCTCCGACCAGCCAGCCGTCGAGCAACGTCGTGAAGTACAGATCCGTCGCCTCGTCCAGCTCGCCCGGAACGGTAGGCAAGGGGGTCCAACTGCTGCCGCCGTCGACGCTCTGGTACACCTGCCCGCTCTCGGCGACCACCGCTGCCTCCTGCGGGCCGATCACGTGGACCGCGACCAGGGTTTCGTCAGTGAACTCCGCATCCATCCTCCAGGGTGATGCGCCGTCGCTGCGCAGGACCGTGCCGCCCTCTCCCACCGCGATCATCTCTCCGCTGGGGAATCGGCCCATGTCGCGCAGGTCGTAGCCGGTGCCGCTCGAGATCTGGAACCAGCTCTGTCCGCCGTCGGTCGTCTTGATGACGAAGCCCGCGCCGTATCCGAAGTAGCCGGTCTGCGCGTCCGGGAAGTCCGGCTCGGTGATCTGGAAGAAGCTCGGGATCGGCCCCGGCGAAGCGAAGCTCTGCGACCAGGTCTGTCCGGCGTCTGCCGATCGATACATGTTGCCCGCGAGATCGGCGCCCACCACGACCTGTCCGGATGGAATCGCCAAGGAGTGCACTCCTTGCGGCATCACCTCGCCCAGGTCGGACCAGGTCTGGCCTCCGTCCGCGGAACGGAGGATGCGATCATCGTAGTCCGGCCATTGCCCGGCGCGGCCGGTGGCCAGGACCACATCGGCCGAGACGGCGAAGAGCGTTCTCTTGCCTTGCGCGTCGGCTCCGATGGTCCAGGTGAGGCCCCCGTCGGTGGAGCGTGCGAAGGTGCTGTCGACGATCGCCACTGCGACCGCGTTCGAAAGGAAAGTCACGGCCTGTCCGCCGCCCGCCATCACCTCGGCGAAGGTGTCTCCCCCGTCGGCGGTCCGGTAGATGCCGGTCTCGGACACGCCCAGGCCCACCTGATCCTCCCTGAAGTCGACCCGGAAGATGTCGTTCGGTGACTCCACCCAGCTGAGCCCGCCGTCCCGGCTCACCTGGCGGCCGAAGTTCCCGGTCGCCAAGCCGAAACCAGGAATGTCGAAGCGCATGTAGTAGGTAGATCCCAGGAACGGGAGCTCCTGCCACGTGGTCCCACCGTCGGTCGTGCGGTAGTTCTCGTTGCCCCACACCCAGCCATTCAAAGTGTCGATGAAATGGATCCCATGGAGGCCGTCGAAGAGGCTGAAGGGGACGTCGCGCTGCACCCAGGTCGCTCCGCCATCGGTCGACTCCCAGAGCGCGCCGCCGTCGTCGAAGGAATCATCGGCCGTGGTGACGAAGACTCGACTGGTCGTGGGACCCGCCACGCCCTGAACGTCGAGATACGTCGGGACGGGGCTTTGCGTCACCCATTGCGCAGCCGCGGGTGAGGCCAAAAGGGCGAACGAGAGAATCGAGCCGCGCGCCGCCCGGGACAGCGCTCGCGCAGCCTTGACCGGGCGCCCATACCAACTTGAACCCATGGTGATGTCCTTTCTTCAAACTCCACACACTGCGCCCATCGGCGTCGTCATGGAGTAGCCGTGCTCCGGACCCGAGCAGCCATCCTATCCAGCAGGGATAACCGCGTAAGTGAGGGGAAAACGCTATGCAGATCCCGGTCTGCCGCTATCGATCGAGCTTGCCCGGCCGCAAGTTCGGTTCCAAGGAAGAGTGGCGGCGCGCCGCTCTCATGATACAGAGAATGCGTGGTCTACCGAGAGTCTCGATCTCGAAACCGCGTTGACGACCCGCGGTCTATCAGGCGCAGCGACGCGCCGGGGGAGCCGCGATGCACGAAGCCAGGAACTTTCGGAAGGACGAGGATCTTAACGCAGCGCCAGCACCGACCCCTGGAACCAGCTCACGATCGAAGGGACTCCGGGGAGGAAGGAATCGGGAGCGAACCCGACCCAGAACGTTCCGAGGGCGCATACCAGCACGACCGCCCCCACCAGCGCCGATCGCCCGAGGACGAGCTCGTGCGTCGGCTTGCGCATGTAGAGAGCCACCATCACGCGCAGGTAGTAGTAGACCGAGAGCGCGCTGTTCAAGACCGCGATCACCACCAGGCTGTTGAATCCGTGGTCGACGGCGGAGACGAAGAGGTAGTACTTCCCGAAGAAGCCCGCGGTCGGCGGAATGCCCGAGAGCGAGATCATGAAGATCGACATCGCGAGACCCAGCCCCGGCGTGCGCCATCCCAGGCCGGCGTAGTCGGGGATTTCCAGGTGCTCCTTCCCCTTCTGCGCCCAGGTGATCACGACCGCGAACGCCCCGATGTTCATCAAGGTGTAGGCGAGCAAGTAGTAGAGCATCCCCGCGAGCGCCTTGGTGTCGCCCGAATCGGCATAGACCGTCAGACCGATCATCAAGTAGCCGGCGTGCGCGATCGAGGAGTAGGCGAGCATCCGTTTGACGTTCGTCTGGGTGAGCGCGGCGAGGTTGCCCACCGTCATGGTGAGGACGGCGATCCACCAGAGGATCTCGGTCAGAGGCAGCGCGCCGCCCAGCGGGAAGGCGGTCATCACGATGCGGCCGAGCGCCCCGAACGCCGCCGCCTTGACCGCGGTGGTCATGAACGCGGTCACCGCGGTGGGAGCGCCGTGATAGACGTCGGGCGCCCACATGTGGAACGGCACAGTGGCGGCCTTGAAGAGGAAACCGGAGAGCAGGATCAAAAAGCCCGCCTGAACCATCTCTGAATCGGCCCCCTGCGCGAGCGCGACCGCGAGATCGGTCGTTCCGGTCGCCACGTAGATGAAGGCCCCGCCGAACAGGAAGATCGCGGAGGAGAACGCTCCCAGCAGGAAATACTTCATCCCCGCTTCGAGGCTCTTGGTGTCCTTGCGCAGATATCCGGACAGGATATACAGCGGAATCGAGAGCAGCTCGAGTCCGAGGAAGAGGCTGAGCAGCTCCGTCGTCGAGGTGAAGAGGATCATTCCCGCCGCGGAAAAGATCAGGAGCGAGAAGTACTCCCCGCGCGTCCGGCCCGCTTTCTCCAGGAACGGTCCGGACATCAAGAGGCCGAAGATGGTGGCGATGCAGATCAGCACGCCGATGGCCGCTCCGAATGAGTCTTCCAGGAACATCGGACCGAAAGGCGTCTGGCCGGGACGGCTCGGCCACTGCATCGCGTAGGTCGCGATCGCGGCCACCGGGAGCGCGGTGGAGACGATGTGCCACGGGAACGCGCCGCCGCGGATGAGCGCGTCGATCAACACCAGGACGAGCCCGCCCACGGTCAGGATGAGGAAAGGAAGCAGCGGGGCGAGCGCGCCCCCGCCGAGATCCGGAAACTCGATCATCGCGCGACTCCCTCCGGCGCCGACTCCTCCACCACCTGATCCGCCTCGCTCGGCGCGCCCGGCAGGACCGATCCGAAGTCC
>CAMPIC010000250.1 GCA_946886185.1 uncultured bacterium | reverse complement strand
AGCGGCTGCCCCAAGGGGAGCGGCTCGCCTCGAAACTGCACCTCACCACGCGCCAGAAAGAGACCCACGATCCCATTCGCGACCGCGGTCTTTCCCTGACCGGCGAGACCGGCGAGACCGAGGATCTCACCTTCGCGCACGTCCAGATCGACCCCGTGGAGCTCTTCGCCCGGCATCTCGACATGGAGGTCCCGCACGCGCAGCACCACGTCACCCGCTCCACTCCTCGCGCGCTCGCCGCGATCCCGATCGGGGATGGCGCGCCCGATCATGAGCTCTGCCAGACGCTCCACCGTTGCATCCCCGCGATCGAGAGTCTGGACCAGCTCTCCGTCGCGCAGCACCGTGATCCGATCCGCGACCTCCATCACCTCTTCCAATCGATGGGTGATGAAGAGCTGCGCGATCCCGCGCTCCGAGAGCTGCTTCATGGCGCGGAGCAGCTCGCTTGCTTCGGTCTCGGTGAGGACGGCGGTCGGTTCGTCGAAGACCAGGAGCCGCGCGTTTTCCTTGTCGACCTCACGCGCAATCTCGATGAACTGCATGTATCCCACGGGAAGACCGCCCACCACGAGGTGCTCGTCGAGGGAGATCCCGATCCCGTCGAGCGCGGCGCGCGCTTCTCGGTGCATCCGCTTCCAATCGAGCGATTCGAGCGCCTGGGAGGGACCGGCGAGCACCGGTCGGAGGGCGCGGCTGATCGGATTGGGCCGGGTCCGCTCGCGATTGAGCTTGATGTTCTCGGTGACGGTGAATCCGGGAAGGAGCATGAACTCCTGATGGACCATGCCCACGCCGTGGCGCATCGCATCGCTCGGCGTGCGGGGGCGGACGCTGGCTCCGCCGATCCGGATCTCCCCCTCGAATCCTCCGGTGGCGTGGATGACCGGCATCCCGAAAAGGATGTTCATGAGAGTCGATTTGCCCGCGCCGTTTTCGCCTACCAGAGCGTGGATCTCGCCCGGCTGGACGTGCAGGCTCACTCCCTTCAGGACCGGGTTGCCGAAGTAGGACTTACGGATGTCTTGAAGGACCAGGGCGGGGGTCGACATGACGGCGAGAGTATCGCCGTGGTTCGTCCCCGCGTCCAGCCGGAGATCCCGATCCTGAACGGTGCGATCCCGGGGAAGAAGCGGAAGGGCCGATCATCTCGATACGAGGATGGGACTCCCGGAGACGCCGCCGTTACGCGGTCAACTCCCGGGGATCAGCTCCGGAAGGTTCGGGAGCCGATCACGTCTTCTTGTTGGCGCGACGCCCTAAGCGAATACGCGCCGCCGAACGCTTTGTCTTCGATGTTGGTTTGCCGGGGCCTTTCATCTCCGAATCTGCCGAGGATCCCGTCTCTGCCTCGGAAGTAGGTCGATCGTCCACCTGATCGGCTTCCCGCATCGCGCGGATCAACGACTCCATGTGCTCGATGTACGCGCTCAGCGCCTTGCGACCCGCCGGAGTGAGCTCGTACTCGGTCTTGGGCACGCGAGCCGCGAACGACTTGTGACAGCGGACGTAGCCCGCCTCCTCCAGCTTGCGCGTGTGCACGCTCAGGTTCCCGTCAGAGAGACCCAACAGCCCCTTGAGCTCCTTGAACGTGGCGCGAGACGTGGCTGCCAGTGCGCTCACGATGGCGAGACGGGTCCGCTCATGGATGGTCCGGTCGAGATCCTGCGCGGTGCGGATCGTCATCTCTTCCGGCTCGGGGGAATGGGTCATGGGGTCATCCTCGGCCTGCTCTTTGCGGCGCGCTCGCTCAGCCACCATGCCACCTCGCGATCACGGCGCCGAAGACGATGTGAATCAGGCCGAATCCTGCCACCATGTACAGATCGCCCCAGGAGGCGGGCGACAGGAACGCCGCAAGCCCGAGGATCACGAAGGAAACGCCCATCATCGGGATCAGCCGGATCGAGAACGCCCCGCCGGTCATGACTCCCGTTCCATAGAGAAGCAGCCAAAGAGGACGTACGAGATCCACACGGTCCGCCCTCAATACGAGCACCGCGGTCAGAACCATCGCGGCTCCGAGCGGGGGCAGGAACACCTGCAGGAACCGGTGTGTGCTCGCCGAGTCGAGAGTCACGCCGATCTTGCGGGACTTGCGAACGATCGCGGCGATCGCGATGGAGACCGCGATGGCCGCATCCGCGATCCAGATCCACAGCGCGTGGACCTCGCTCGCGGCGCGAGAGGCGATCCAGGCGGCCGGAAACGCGGTCATTCCCACCAGGATCTGACCCACGCCGGGCACGCAGGTGAACGAAGAGGCTCGCTCCATCGCGCCGCGTATGAAACGGAGGTCTTCCTCGGCGCGGGCGCTCACGGCCCTCTTGCGGATGTCGTCGTTCGAATCGGCCATATTCAAAGGATGGACGTTGCGACCGGCGCCTGTAAAGTACTCGTTTCTATAAAGCTAGATCGGGTCGGCACTCGAGCACGTTGCGGCGCTGCACTCCGCGGGACCGCCGGAAACGCATCGCCTCACGGACCGGACGAATCCGGGGGAACTCCGCCGAGATCGCGGAGACGCGCCAGCCGGGCGGGCTCGTCGCGAGCCAGCCAGATGTCGCTTCGAAGCAGCCCGTACGCGGCCGCGAAGTGCGGCCTGGCTTGGCTCTCACGGCCGAGCGCCAGCAAACACTCCCCCAGCTCTTCTTCGACGTATCCGTCCTGCTCCCCCGCCGCGGCATACTCGGTCGACAACTGCTGCTGGATCGAAAGCGCATTTTCGATCCGACCGAGCGATCGCAGGCAACGGCCGACGCACCACTGCGCGATGCGTGTCCCGGTGGTGTCCTGCCGGGCGACGCGCCAATCGAGCGCCTTCGTGAACACTCCGAGCGCTTGCTCGTGCTTCCCGGCGTCGTGGTAAGTCCATCCGAGATTGTTGTACAGGGCTCCCAGCCACCCGCGCGCCTTGGGATCCTGGGACGTCTCGGCGAGCGCCACTCCCTGCTCGAACCAGGGAACGGCCGCGTCGCCCGGCTCGACGATCGCCATCATGTGCGCCGCATCGACCGCATATCCATCAGCGCCGATCTCGCGGGCGACCTCCCAAGCCCGCGTGAACGAGGCTTTCGCGCGCGCCGGATCCTTCGCGGAATTGAAAGCACGACCCCGCTCGAGCAGGCTCCGCACCTGCGCCACACGGAGATCTTCGGTCGCGCTCGCCAGCGCCGAGTCCACTTCGTCGAGGACGCGGTGAGCCTCCTCGAACCGCTGCTGGAGCCCCAGAGCGCGCGCAATCTGGGTTTCGAGCTGAAGGCGATAGCTCAGATCGTGCGACTCGCGGGCGAGCGGCAGGAGCTCCCGAAACTTGGCCTCGGTCGCAGCCGGTTGGCTGTAGTCCCAGAGCGTATCGAAGTCCGGAAGCGCGGGTCGTGAAGACTCGGGTGGATCTCCGGGCCCTCCCGGAGTCAGGATCAGGATGGTGATGCCCCAGAGAACGACGTGGTGCGCGAACATACTCCCCCACTCCTCAGTCGATGTTCTCGTGTGGCCCCGCGCGGATCATTTTCTTCGCGCGCGGAAGAGGCGTCCAGCGGGATTGTCAGGCGAGCTCACGGCGCCACCTCGACGCCCTTCCAGAATGCGATGTATCCGCGAATCTGCTCCGCGGCCGGTTTGGGGTCGGGGTAGTGCCAAGCTGCATCCTCGATCCGTTTGCCGTCGACCTCGATCGTGTAGTAGCTCGCGACTCCCTTCCAGGGACAGACGGTGTAGGTTCCGCTGTTCTTGAAGTACTGCCGGTGGATGGAGTCGGGCGGGAAGTAGTGGTTTCCTTCCACGACGCGAGTCTGTTCACTCTCGGCCAGAACGGTTCCTCGCCAGATCGCACGAGCCACGCATTCCTCCCGCCTCTCTCAGCGGTTCCCATAGCCACTTCGGTGCATGGTCGGGGTTGCACCATGCATCGCGGTCACGGTGAAAAGGCCAATCGTAGCGGGTTCCGCCAGCCTCACCACCTCCCCAAGCGGGATTCCCGGCCCGCTCTGCATACGCACAAGACGTTTATCGTAAACGAGATAGCACACACCTCAAAGCGTGGAGCCACGAATCTCTCGTAGTGGGCACGCGAGGGCACGCGCATTGTCGCGACGAACCTGCTTCGCTTCGGGTAAAGCGAGCGCTTTCCCGGACCGACCTGCCGACGGCGCGGCCGTCGATGTGGCCGACCAACGTACGGTCGGCTCGAGCGCCCCGCTGACGTTCCCCCCCAGCGGGGTTGCTCTTTCCCTCCCGACATGTCCGGAGCTCGGTGCCCTGTTGATCGAGCGGCGAGTCTCCCGTGTATGCTCCAGCGACCGGCGCAGAATGCTTCGTCCGTCCGGACGCGCGGAGGAAGCGCCGTTTTCGCTCATCCCTGATCGCGCGAACCATGCGCATGCGAGGAGGAATCGTGAGGCTGGATCCCCGTTGGAGCGGCACCTGCGAAGTCGATGGAGTGACGATCGAGCTCGAAACGGGACGCATCGCCCGACAAGCCAACGGCTCGGTCCTGATCCGCCGCGGGAGCACGGTCGTGCTGGTCGCCGTGGTGGCTGCGCCGGAAGCGCGACCGGGGAGCGACTTCTTTCCCCTCACGGTTGAATATCGGGAACGGTTCTCTGCTGCCGGGAAGTTCCCCGGAGGCTATCGCAAGAAGGAAGGTCGCATCACCGACCGCGAGGTCCTGTCGTGCCGGCTGGTCGATCGCACCGTTCGCCCGCTCTTTCCCGATGGGTATCACAACGAGGTGCAGATTCACTGCAACGTGCTCGCGTTCGATCCAGATGGAGATCCGGAGATCCTGGCGATCCTGGGAGGCGCCGCGGCTCTGCATGTCTCTGACATTCCATTTCGCGGTCCGGTGGTGGGACTGCGCGTGGTCAAGACGCACGAGGGCGCGATTCGCGTGCTCCCCACCGCGAAAGAACGCGAATCGGCGCTCCTCGACATGGTGGTGTCGATCGGGCCGGACGGTCTCGTGATGCTGGAAGGTCTGGCACAGGAAGTCCCGGAGGCCGATGTGGTCGCCGCGATCGAAAAGGTATCCGCGGCCGCGAAGCCGCTGTTCGAGCTCCTGGGACAAGCGAAGGAGTCCGTGGCCCCCGCTCCGCGCTCCTTCACGACGATCCAACCAGACCCGGAGCTGGTGGCCGCGGTGAATCAAGCCGCCTCCCGCCGGCTCGCCGAAGCGTTCCGCATTCGTGGAAAACAGGCGCAACGCGATGCGATCGAGACGGTGACGCGCGAAGTGCGCGTCGGTTTTGCCGAATCGCATCCAGCACACGAGTCGGAAGTGGACGCCATTCTCCATGACGTGGAGAAGCAGGTTCTGCGAGCGATG
>CAMPIC010000249.1 GCA_946886185.1 uncultured bacterium | reverse complement strand
GTGTGGGTGTGGAGGCCGGTGCTGTTGGGGGCAATGGCGTATCGGGCGCATGGGCAGGCGGTCTGGGCGGAGCAGGATGGGGTTCGAGTTGGGGAGCGTGTTCCTGCGGGCGAGCGGACGCGGGGTGTCTGGACGGGGATCGAGTCGGGGGGAGCGTTCGGTCTTGGGTCGGGGCTCTCGTTGGATGTGGCCTTGTTCGGGCAGGTGCGATCGGATCGAGCTGCGTCGGGGAGAGTGCAGGAGCTCGCGCTTCGCTGGAACGGCAGCCGCTATGCCGTCAGTGTCGGAAAGAGTCGGCCGCGATGGGGCGCGGGGCAGATTGGATCGCTGCTCTTAGGGAGGTCGGCGCCGCCGCGATGGCAGGTGCATGGATGGACGCGGGAGCCGCTGACGATTCCGTGGGTGGGGACCAAATGGAGTGGGAGTGTTTTTCTCTCGCCGCTCGATGATCCGCATGCGGAGATTCCGAACCCACTTTTCTTCGGGCAGCGGTTGGCGTGGCATCCGGTGGAGTGGGTCGAGCTGAGTGGAACGCGCACGATCCTGTTCGGCGGAGAGGATCGCACGAGGCGGCTCACGGCTCGCGATCTCTGGCACATCTTTACGGGGACGCGGGAGAACCTGCCGCGGGAAGCGCGCTCGATCGGGGATAGCGACCAGCGCGCCTCGTTCACCCTCCGCGCCGAGGTGCCGGAGGTTTCGCGGATCTGGGAACCGCTCGAACGGGTCGAGGGATTCTACGAATACGCGGGGGAGGACATGCTCCATCCGCCCATTCCGTCGGCGGTCGCGCGCCACACGGGGATCGCGGCGCAGATCCGCGGTTGGGCGGCGAGCGCGGAGTACGCCGAAACAGTCACGGGATTCAACCGCTGGTACTTTCACATCATCTACGGGCGCGAAGCGTATGCGTATCGCGGATTCTTGCTGGGAATTCCGCAAGGAGGAGACAGCCGAGTGCATCGCTGGTCGCTTTGGACTCCCGAGGCCGGCATCCGCGGGCGGATCACCCGCATGCACGAGACGTTCGGAGAGCACACCGGGATCTTTGAAAAGCGGGTCACCTGGGAAGTGGCGGGCCGGGTGCCGCTTCGTGAGGGACTGGTCGGGGAGTTTCTGCTGGCGCGCACGCAGCGCGAGGGGGGGAGCGTCGAGCCGCGCGCACCGGGTTGGTTTCGAGACCGCGTCGAGGTTCGTTTCAGCTACCAGCCGGGACTGATGTAGGCTGCACCGGACAGGGAGCCTGTAAGCGCGCTGCCCTCTCGTCACGTCCTGGTCTCGTGTCCCACGGGCAGGCCCGAACGAGGCTGAGCGCTGGCCGGAATACCAGGGAGGAAGATCATGCACATCGGTCGAACCAAGGTGGAGAGCCGCCTCGCCGGCATCGGATTGGGGGTCCTCATGGCAACGAGCGCGAGTGCGGCCGACCGCGACCTTCGCCTCACCGTCTACAACGACAATCTCGGATTGATCAACGACATTCGAACCCTCGAGATCGGCAAGGGACGCAGCACCATCGAGCTGGTGGATGTGCCCGCTCTGATCGATCCCACCTCGGTCCATCTCGTGCCTCGAGAAGGCAACATCCAGGTGCTCGAGCAGAACTTCCAGTACGACCTGGCCGGCCCGGATCGCATCCTCCAGCGGTTCGTCGATTCCGAAGTCGATCTCGTGCTCAAGGAAGGCGACACCAAGAGCGGCACGCTCCTCTCGTTCGAAGGAGGCGCGCTGGTGCTGCGCGATGCCAACGGCGGCGTCAGCCTGGTGCAGCGCGAGCAGGTGGTCGACGTGCGACTGCCGCGGCTGCCGGAAGGGCTCCGCACCCGACCGACCCTCGTCTGGTCGCTGCAATCGGACAACGGCGGTCAGCAACCGGTGGAGCTCAGCTATCTCACCGGCGGAATCAACTGGCACGCGGAGTACGTCGCCGTTACCAACCAGAACGACAGCGAGATCTCGCTCTCCGCGTGGATTTCGTTGGAGAACAACTCGGGCGCGACCTATCCGGATGCGCAGCTTCAACTCATCGCCGGCGAAGTGAATCGAGTCCGGCCTCCCGTGGTGTTCCAGAAGGGCGGGGCCATGGCGGAGCGAACCATGGCGATGGACTCGCAGGGATTCGAGGAGGAGTCGTTCTTCGAATACCACCTCTATACCCTCGATCGCCGCACGACCATCGCCGATCGCGAGACCAAGCAGGTCTCGCTCTTCCCGACCGCGGAAGCACCGGTGGACAAGATCTACGAGTACCGCGGCCAGATCGCGCCCACCAAGGTGAGCGTGGTTTTGGAGACGGAAAACAGCGAGGAGCGCGGTCTCGGGATGCCGCTTCCCGCGGGTAAGGTGCGCACCTACAAGGAAGATGCCCGCGGACAGCTCCAGTTCGTCGGGGAGGACATGATCGATCACACTCCGAAGAACGAGAAAGTCCGCCTGCGGATGGGAAACGCGTTCGACGTCGTGGGCGAGCGCACCGTGCTTTCGCAGAACCGGATCTCGGACCGGGTGCAGGAGCAGGAGATCGAGGTCAAGATCCGCAACCGCAAGGAAGAGAGCATCGAGGTGCTGGTGGAGGAGACTTTCTACGGCGATTGGGACATCACCAAGTCGACGCACCCGCATGAGAAGAAGGACGCGCGCACGGCGGAGTTCCGCCTCCCTGTGGGTGCGGATCAGGAGACAGTCCTGCGGTTCACCGTCCGCATGCGCTTCTAACCGTCAGTGCTGAAGCAGCAGCCACTCGAGCCGCGCCTGTACCTCCGTATCGTGGGGATCTCGTTCGAGCATCGCGCGCAGGTACGGCTCGGCGCGGTCCACCGGCCCGGCATGAAGATAGTAGGCGGCGAGCTGTTGGAGGAGCTCCGGAGGCCGGATCAATCCCCAACGCTCGCGCGCCAGCAGGTGCGCTTCCAACTGTTCTCGCAGGAGCGCGCTCCGTGGCGAGCGCGGGTCTTCGTGCTGAATGGCCCGGAATTGCCGTTCGCTCTGGGTCTCGTGATAGCGAATGAAGCCGCTGTGTCCCAGGAACAGCGCGACCACGCCGGCGGCGACCAAGAACCAACGCCCGGTTCGCGTCACCGATCCTCCTCTTCGCAATTCGCGGCCGCCCAGGCGCGCATGCCGGTCGCGCGCGAGTCGTAGCAGCAGGATCGCCGCGAACGCGCAGGTTGCGCTCGCTCCGAGCGCCAGCAGGAACGGAACGGTTCCGTAGAGCCCGCGCAACAGGAGGAACGTGCTCACGAAACTGGCGCCGGCGAGGACTTCCTCTCCCAAAGCGAGCGTGTGCGGCCTTCTGATGGGGATCGCAGGACCGCGGAATCCTCGTGGCGTGCGCGCGTTGCTTTGAGCGAGGGTGTGCGCTGTCCGGATCGGAACTGGGTTGCGTGCCCGTGTCACGATCGACGGCGTCGTGAATCCCCAACGGAGCGCGCCGGTGGGACAGACCGCGACGCAGTCGAGATCCTTGAGGCAGGATGGATCGACCACCTTCCCGTAGCGGAGCACCTCCTCCTGCACCCGCACCCGAGATTGGCAGGCGGCGGTGCAGATTCCGCAGGCGGTGCACTCTCCGGCCAGGATGATCTTGCCCGGCGCGAATCGATCGGCGATGCCGAAGACCGATCCATACGGGCAGACGTAGGTGCAGAAAGAGCGCGAGCCCAGCAAATAGACCACCAGGAATCCGCACACCAGGAAGGTGATGCCCGCGATCCAGGGACCGGGGAGGTTGCGCGTGAAGTCGGTCGTGACGAAGGAGGCCCATCCTTCCGCATCGCCCGCGATCCTCCACTGGAACTGGAGAGGGACTCCGAGAAGCGTTGCCGCGCCCGGCCATTCGTGCACGATCCATCGCTTCAACTGCGGCCAGACGAACATGTAGAGCATCGCGACGAGCGGGACCCAGCGCAGGAGGCGCATCCGAATCGGAGCGGGGCGGATTCCGGCACGTTGCAACAGCCACGCCGAAAGATCCTGGAGCGCGAGGATGTGACAGGCCCAGGAACAGAAGAATCGTCCGAAGATGAACGTGCCCAGCACGAGCGTCGCCATGAACAGGAAGCCGGCCGTGACCACGCCCAGCTCCAGCGTGTACATCACTTCGTTCAGCTCGAGCGGTGCGAGAGTGCGGCCTTTGATCATCCAGTGCGCGACGTGCACTCCGATGAGCAGATGCACCGTAATGAGGCTGAGCGCCCGCCATCGGCTGAATCGCATCGGATGACCATGCGGATCCGTGCGGCGTGGGTCGCCGGAATGCTGCTTCCATCGGCGGATTCTCATCGCCGACGATCTCCACGCGCATCCTTGCCGAGTGGGCCGGCGAAATGACGTCGCCATCCGATCAATCTCATCGCCGGAGGATCACCACGCTGCGTACCACCTCCTGTCCGGAGGCGCGAAGCCGCAGGTGATAGCTCCCGTTGGGGAGCGGGCGGCTGTCCTTCCCGCGCGGCTCGAACGACAGAGTGTGCGTGCCCGCGCTCCGTGTATCCGCAGTCAGACTCGTGACGAGCCGGCCGCCGGCATCGAGCAGATCCAGATGGACTGGTCCTTCGACCGGCAAGTCGAACTGGATGGACGAGCGATCGACCACCGGATTGGGCTGCACGGAAAGCGTGAGCGGTTCGGGGAGGGGGGACTGCTGTACCGCACTCGGAGAGAACGTGAACTCCTGTAACGCCATCACATGGCCGTAGTCCGGTCCGAGATCCTCCAGCGGACTGCCGTGTCCATCTTCGGTCCAGCCTTTGGCATCGACCAACGCGCGCCAGGCGCGCCGGTAGAGCAGGCGAGCGCTCAGGTGCACCGTCCCCGCTTCCGGTTTCGCGAACGTGTATCGCGTCGTATCGGTCGCTAGTGCGGGGATTCTATTGTCGAAGACGATGCCCGTCGCGTCGGTGTAGAACGTCGGACTCGCGCCGGCGGAGTCATGGTTCACCTTCGCGAATAGCTTTCCGGGAAGACCGGCGAAGTAGCCGAGAGCGGGATCTCCAACTCCGCCAAGCTCGTGGATGACCTGCTTTCCCGTGTAGGGGAGCGGGCTTCCGCTTTCCTCGATCCGCGCATCGACGAGCAGGATCATGTTGCGGACGGTGACGCCGGAGGGAACGTGATGTCCGGTGCCGCTGTTCCGAATTCGCACCTCGGCCGCGATCTCATCGCCCGTCACGGAGTAGTCGAGCTCGAGCTCGACCGCGCTGTCGAGGAATGCGGGGCTCGTTCCCTCGATCCGGTGGCTGCGAATCGTCTCCGGATCCCGGATCGGCGCATCCTCGACCACGCAAGCCTGGGTGGCTCCGTAGCTCGGCATGTGACAGTCGACGCACGTGGTGTAGAGC